>NZ_JBFPDP010000008.1:0-151539 GCF_040830845.1 Sivoneniella epilithica UHCC 1019 | reverse complement strand
GGGTTGCGCTTCAACCTGATTGCAGCGATCATCAACTTTGAGCTTGCGCTCTCTGCTTGATTCATGCAAGAACTCTAGTATGCCGGAAGCAGATCGCTTAACATTCGCCAAGATGACGGGTGACACCAGCAAAGAAGCACGAGAAACCCTGCTGGCGGCTCATCCCCATGTAATTGCCCTGACACCAGAGCTGCTCCATTACCAGCTTCGCACCACCTGGAGATTAGAGGGCTGGCAAGCATTCTTCCACGACCTGCGCTACGTATTGATTGATGAATGCCACACCTATCGCGGGGTTTTCGGAGCCAATATGGCACTGCTGCTGAAGCGGTTGAAACTCGTCGTGGATCGCTATGGCGGCAATGCTGAAGCGTTGCAGTTCATCTTTCTCTCTGCCACCTGTGGGAATCCAACCCAACTGGCTCAAATGCTCTCTGGACGCAAGCAACGAGATAGTCCAAAACGCCTAGTCTGGTTGAAGCAGAGTGGAGCAGCGACCGCAGCCAAGCGCCTTCTGGTGACTCAGCCTTCCCACCATACGAGTGCCGATGTCGCTCGGATCATGCTGTACTTGATGCAGCAGGGATTGCGAGGGATTACCTTCTGCAACAGCCGCCATGCCGTCAAGTCGGCGGTGGAACTGGTGACTAAAGAAGCCAATCTCCAGCAGCGGGCAGATCTGGCAAATCGAGTTGCAGTCTTCTATGGCTCTCTGGATGACCAGCGCCGATCGCAGATTATGAGACAGCTTGAAGCCGGCGAGATTGACTGGATTGTGGGCACAGAAGCCCTGGAAGCTGGAATTGACTTGCCTGTGGTGGACTGTGCTATTTTGCGCGGCTTTCCTGGTAGTCTGACTGACTTCTGGCAGCGAGTCGGACGAGCTGGACGCAAACGCCAGGGACTCGCCATCTATGTTCCAGTGGCTCAAAACCTGCTGGACGGCTACTTTACGAATCGAGATCGCCTCTTCGGAACCATCGAATCCATCCACTTCAACCCTAACTATCCGATTCTACTGGCAAAGCATCTGCTGTGTGCGGCATCGGAAGGCAGTCTGTCGCTGACAGAGATCCAGCAGGCATTTGGTAAAGTATCGCTTCCGGTCGCCAAAGTGCTAATCGAGCGGGGGCATCTGCACAACAGTCGTAAAGGACTCTACTCCAAAGGGTTTCCGCAAGGCGACATCAACTTTCGCGGCGGGGTAGGGATGGGTACGACCAAGCTGGTGGAGCAGGCGACGGGCAAGGTGCTGGAATCCACGAGTGATGAGATTGCCTATCGAGAAGTGTTTCCAGGAGCCATTTACCGACGGCAGGATGACGATGGACAACTGGCGACTTACCGCAGCCTGTCGCTGGATACAACCCAACGAGTGGCGACCCTGCAACGCACCGCTGTCGATGACTTGCTGACTTCTGCGGTACTTCGGCTGGATGCCCAGTGTGATCAGCCGTTAACTCCGCCTAAACAGGTTGCCGTTCAGCCCTTGACTATCTGGGAGATTGCCGGATCACTATCCACAACTCAAGTTGAGCTTTCAACATTCAGTCCTGAGTCGAAGGAGTGCCAATGGCTCACCCTGGAACTGGGCTTTGGCAGCTTTCGTCAGGTGGTCGAAGGCTATCAGCGGTTTATGCGGCTCTATCAGCGTACCTGTCTGAACCGCAAGTGTAGCCATTATCGAACTCCGCTACCCAATACCACCACCTGTCTGCTGTGTGGCAAGCCAACGCGGGAAGCGGAACTCTTGACCCTGCTGGATGAAGAGCGGTTTCCAGAACCCTATGTGACCCAGCATCACACCCCAATTCTGACTCTATCTTTGAGCGATGGACTGATCCAATCACTCCAACAAATCGCTGGAACAGCTAAAGCCATATTGGGCATGCAGGAGACAATTCTCAAGGACTATCAGGTGCTATGGAACTATCCAGCCGAATATATTGCCCTGCACAGTCTCGGACATCAGATAATGACGGCGCTGCCGATGGTCGTGCGGACAGATTCTCATGACCTGGAATTTGTGGTGCAGCCGGATGGTAGCGGCTCCTGTGGTCTGTTCTTTGACACGGCTGATGGCGGAAACGGAGCTACAGAAGCGGTGTTTAACCACTTCACTCAGCTTTGCCAAACTGCTGCAAATCTGGCTCACCAATGTGATTGTGAAACAGGTTGTCCGCGTTGCCTCATTCAGCATGGTTGCCCAGATCGGAATCAGGGGTTATTGAAGCAAATGGGGCTGATCCTGCTGGAGGCGATCGCCCCATCTTCCCATTCTGAGGTTTCACCCTTGCCTTGATGGTTGTCTTGCTACCGCTACTTTCCCCGTGACTCGTGACCATTCCCACCGGGAAAGACTGGTCAATTTACGGAACACACTTTTGCACGATGAAAACCAAACATAAAACCAATGGCAAGGGCACCGGAACAGATATTCAACCGGATGTCCAACAAGAGATTGCATCTGTTATCAAGCACCTGAGCTATGACCGACAACTGAAGGAGTTATTTCCCGCTGGCGTGTTCTTAGCCAATGCGGCTCATCTGCCCATCCACTGCTGCTCCATCGGCATCCCCAAACTGGATACGATTTTAGGTGGGGGCTTACCCCAAGGACGGATTGTCGAAATTTATGGACCGGAAGCCTCTGGTAAGACCACTCTGGCACTCCACGCGATCGCGGAAGTGCAAAAAGCGGGTGGAATCGCCGCCTTTATCGATGCCGAACACGTATTCAATGTCGAGTATGCCAGGGAGATCGGGGTGCGAACCGACCAGCTATTGGTAGCGCAACCGGATTCGGGTGAAGCCGCATTAGAGTTAGTCAATTGCCTGGTGGCATCGGGCAAAATTGCGTTGGTTGTCGTCGATTCGGTGGCTGCCTTGGTTCCAAAAGAACAATTAAGAGCTGAGATGGAGCATTATCTGCCTGGACTGCACTCCCGATTGATGAGCAAAGCTTTGGGACGACTTGTGAATAAACTCAATGCCACGCAATCAAACTGTACCGTGCTGTTTATCAATCAATTGCGCTACAAACTCGGAGTCATCTATGGCACTCCAGAAACCACAACGGGTGGCAATGCCCTGAAATACTATGCGTCAATTCGGCTTGAGGTTCGGCGCATCATGACCCTGAAGTGCGGTGATGACGAATATGGCATCACGATCAAGGTTAAAACTGCGAAGAACAAAATCGTGGCTCCCCGCAGTGTTGAACTGAAACTCGTCTTTGGCAAAGGTGTTGAGTCTTGATTGTCAAGGTTGATGAGTGAGGAAACCATTAGCGCACCCAAGGTCGAAATCGTGCTTTGGGTGCTGCCTGTTGCTGTGCAGTCTTACGTAGAGTCGCTGGCGTTTTGACCTCTGATACTTTGCCTGTTCCAATAGTCTCTGCTGTTTTAGGCTTTGCAGCAGGGGTTGTCCCTTCACTGTCCGGTAATGGCAGCAATTCCTCAGCCGCTGCAATCCGCTCATAGAGTGCCTGAGTGAGTGATTCCTCATCTAGCAGTTTGACCCGCTGTTGCAGCTTCTGTTCCACAGTTGCCCATAGTTTCATCGTTTGCTGCCGACGGTTGATCTCCGCTGGGGAAATCGGGATTTTGAGGCGATAGGGCACAGACCCTTCGCCCCGTGACCGATAAGCCGGGTTGGTGATGATGCACTTGCCTTCCTCAAAGCGCAGAATTTCATCGGGTGAGATCAGCGGTACTTTTTGCAACGACTCATTCCAGGAGGTTGAACGACTGGTGTGCAGTCCTAAATTGACGCTGGTAGAACGACTACGAACCACCACTTCCTTTTCGCCGTACCGCTTGGAATACTCGTCCGCTGTTTTGAAGTTTCCAGGGTCAAACAGGATATGCGTGGCACAGGCAGACGCGATCGCGCTGCCCATCTTGTCGCCGTAGATGTCGTATAACTGCTCTAAACTCTGAATGCCGAGCATAAAGCACGCACCATTCGAGCGATATTCATTAATCCACTGGGGCAACCGTTCTAATTTGAGGGACGGCAACTCATCCAGCGAGATTACCAGTGGGTCTTTACGTGGCTGGGAAAGGTTTGCCACAATCTCCAAATGCAACGCTGCCGCCAACAAGGGACCGACTACACTGCGACGAGCATCATCCAGCTTAAAGATAATCATCTGTCGCCCTTCCAGCGTGGTCGGAATATCCGATTTGCCCAGAAACACCCGTAGCAAATCAGCTTGAATAAAGCTGCTAAAAGTTGCCGCAGCCGTGGTTAAGATTCCCGAAATTGTTTTCTCCGCATCCTTGGCTGCCAGGAAATTATTAAAGCTGGTGGCAACCCACTCATCCATCTGCCGAGTTTGCACCGCATAGTCAAGCCGATGCACCAGGTTGGGCAGACGCAGCACCGCATAGAGCATGGCAAAGTCGGGGTAGGGCGTTGCCTTGATCAATTGCAGTAATGCCCGTGCTAGCAAATCTCCTGCTTTGGTGAAAAACTCATCGCTTTTGCCTCCCAGCGAAGCGTTGCGGTTAATCACCTGAGCAATTTCCCCTGCCATCACCGAATCTCTTGGGTCACGAATGAAGTCTACGGGATTGAGCACGCCACTGTAAGGTTCTCCGGGCGCAAACACCCAGACTTGATAGCCATACCGAGCCGCCAGCGGCGCATGGAGTTCCATTTGCGAACCTTTTTTGTCGTAGAGGATGACCGGAATCCCCTGGACATAAGCGCTCTCCAACGCCGAATCCATCGCACTAAAGGTCTTACCACTACCCGGTTTGCCAATCACCAACATACTGCGTTGGGCATCGGGCAGGTAGACGGTCGGCGATGCTCCTAGCAGAGTTTGCACACGAGTTGCTAGCACTGATGGATGACGCAGAGTTCCCATCCAGTAACGAGGCTTGCCGCACCAGAGCGTTACTCGATCATGCCGTTGCTGACGCAGTTGCTTGAGTGCCAGTCCTGTTGCTGCCAGTTGCTCGGCTCTACCCGCCATCCGCCCTGTGGTGATTTTGCCTCTGCCTTTGCCTGCAATCAGCATCACTAGTGCCATCAATAGAAAAGCACCCATGAATCCCCAACCTTTGGGATTGTTGTAGTCCCGAAACACGCTGGTAAACGGCACCAAATAGTTGTTAGGGGATACCGCAATGATCGGCTGAGGAGACGCGGAGAAGGGTTTGAAGAATAAGAGCATGGCTAGAGGGGCGATCGCGCATGATAAACATCGCTATCCAGCTTGCAGAATTTGCCACGTTTCCTCCAGTCCCCAACTGAAGGATTAACCCTCTCCCAATCAGGCGTTGACAAATCGTGATGGACTGGGAAACCTGCCGACTGGCATAGGCACCGGACGTTGTTTGGGTGACCAATGCTGATCACGATTTCTGATCTCTATCGAATCCAGTCTGACCGTAACCAACAAATCCCCTCCTATACCCATCACAATTCTCATCTCCAAGAGCAGCTACAGCGAGTCATTCATCAGTGGCATCTAGGATTACCAATCCAACCATTTCTAGATACTGATCCTATGCTTGATCAGTTGGTTTATAAGGTGCAAACATTACTCCCAAATTTATTTAAACCCAATAAAAAACTGTATTTACATAAGCCTATTTATACCATTCTCAACGTGGAGGATATGCCTCATACTATCCAGGTTGAAGTGAATCTAGGCTTTCGTTACGGCATTCCTAAACTGGTTGAGTGGGGTATACGTTCGCCCGAATTGAACTGGAGCGATCTCGTCAAGCTATGGACAGTTACCCAGCATTTTGCGATCGCCCCCAGCGAGTTGAAACTGATTGTTATCGCCTTGCATTCAGACCAGATGGCTCAAAAAATGGTGCATGAGTGGACTGATGAGTTGCATCAACAAACGCAGGAATGGATCATGATGCAGCTATCGGCTGAAGTGCCTCATGACCCATCAGCCGTTGTGCATAAATCCCAAAATGATCCACTGTGGGCGGCGATCTCGAACCTGGAGGCGATCTCCGAAGTGATGATATAGTACAAAGACTCTATTCTGTTGCGGCATGAAAACCGACAGCCTGTTTTATCGACTGTTCTCCGACCATCCAGAGCTTGTGTTTGAGTTAATGGGTGAGGAGGTTCCAGCAGCGGTGTCTTATACCTTTGGTTCCCAGGAAGTGAAGCAAACCAGCTTCCGACTGGATGGCATTCTTACCCCATCTGTTCAGGAGCCAAACTCGCCAATTGTATTTGTCGAAGTCATGGGGTACCGCGATAACAACCTCTATTTCAGCTTCTTTGCCGAAATCTTTCTTTACCTGAAAGACTTTACCCCAGCGAATGACTGGCAAGCGGTTCTAATTTTTAGCCGTCAGGGTTTAGACCCTGGTCTATCGGTGCATTTTCAAGACTTTGACAATAGTTCCCGGTTTCGCCGCATTTATTTAGACCAGCTTCCAGCAGATGCAGTTGACCGTTCGTTAGAATTGGACGTATTGCAGTTGATTGGAGTCCAGGAAGCGATCGCCCCTGACCGCGCCAGACAACTAATCCAACGGGCACAGCAAGAAGCTACGGATGTTGCAGAACAGCAGCGAATTGTAGAATTGATCACAACCATACTCGTGTATAAGTTCCCAAACCTGAGTCGAGAGGAAATAAGGCAAATGCTAGGACTAGATGAACTCAAACAAACACGATTCTATCAAGAGGTCAAGCAAGAAGGGCGAGAAGAAGGCGTAGAAGAAGGACGAGAAGAGGGGCGAGAAGAAGGCGTAGAAGAAACGGTGGCTCGACTGGCTCCGATGCTGCTCAACTTAGGTGCAACCGTGGAACAAATTGCCGCTCAACTGCAAGTAGACGTTGAAACGGTTCAGCGTTTTATCCAGTCAGACGGAAACAATTGAGCATTTAGATAATACGAAGTTGCTAGGCGTGATCTTTAGAGAACTCAGGCAAACACGGTTTTACCAGGAGGTATGGGAAGAAGGGTATGAGGAGGGTCGTCAAGAGATTCTGGATAAACTTCTGCCCTGGATTGTTGCTTTATACCTAAAGACTGGCTTAACAGTAGAGCAGACTGCGAAGCGACTTCAGATGGACGTGGAGATGATTCAACGGGCTGCTCAATCGAGTGGGCATAACGAAGGCAGTTGATAGCTGAGCGCCCATGGGTGCCTACAACGACCTACTGGCTACCGCCTGACTCGCCCTGCTGATTTTGGACTTCCCTGCATGGTAAACACAAGAGCCAGAGCTACTCAACCGACGACCGTTAAAACAGTACGAACCGCTAAGCCCAGAGCTACTGCGTTTGAGATTGACCCCGAACTGCTGAATGACGCTTATAACCAGACCCGCCGTCCGCAACTGCCCTACGGCATTGTCGTGAATGACAAACCCGCAGGCATTTTGATTCCCACTGACCAGCTTGATAAAGCCGGATGGAAAGACCAACCGAGTGACGAAGACCTAAGTACCATCACCTTTGGCGAAAATGAAGTGACTGGGATGTTCTTCACCCAAACCCGCTTGCTGGTACTGGCGTTTGTCCCAGAGTATATCCGCTACAAAGACGAAGAAGCCTTGCTGAAAAATAGTGCCGACCCAACGTTAGAACATGTTGTCGTCGGTTCCTACGATGAATACCGTAACGCTCTAGATAAGCGGATCATGGACGTATGCTCCGAACACGCCCTAGTGTTTCTCGATGATCATAATCAACCCTTGCACACCACTCCAATCGTGGTTCGCTTCAAAAATGTGGCACTGTGGAGTTTCAAATCTGCCCGTGAAGAGTTCTACCGCAAGCTCGAAAAAGCCTTTGCTGACTTTACCGGACAGCGCTATTCTAGCAAGAGCGATAAATGGCGCAGTTTGGGCATCCTGGACGTGAGCTTCAAAGCTGAAAAGCAAGGTGAGGGCAAGAACAAGTCCTGGTGCTGTAAGACTGAAGTGGTCACCAACCCTGACCCGACGAATTTGCCGCAGGTGTTTCTGGGAACTCCAACTACCAAAGCCATTGTCTGGACCATCCATGACGATATTGCCGGGTTTACGGAGCCACAGTCTCTGCCAGCACTACCTGGTGAATCGGAGGCAGTTCCAGCATTGCCCGCCGCAACCCAAAAGCTTAGAAGCGCAAAACCAGACCTGGAGCCAGATGATGAACTGGATGACCTGGGTGTATTCGATACCGAGGCGATCGTGCCGGATGACGATGAATTTGATTTTGATGAAGATTTAGACGACGAGTAATGGCATGCCAACCCTCCAGCAAAGGTCAGGGTTGGCATTTTTTACAAGCAGATGTCGCTAGAAGTACGTGTAATTCTCCCCCATCTGGTAGATAACCAGGTGAACAGAGTCAGGCAAATCAGCCAGGTGGGGGATCTTGTTGTCTGCCAATATGATCTACAACCTTAGCTTGCTACAGTAGCGATTCCTGATTAAAAGCAATTTAGACGAAGAACTCGGTAACTTTATTGACCTGATCTGCGTCTGAGGCTAATAGTCTGTTATGAAATCACCTTTACGTCTGTTGAGGTGAAAGAACTTTAAGCTCCGACCTTTGTAAAACAACTTGTGAAAGTTATCTCGTTACGGCTCCTACGTAAATTACCGAGGCATTGATGGTTAGGAGATTTTTTGATCTAAAGCAGTTGAAAAAACAGCAAAAGGGGCTGACAAAGCAGCAGATTATTGGAATGGTGAGTGCTGGGATTGCGATTGGGCTTGTGGCAATCCACTGCTGTCTCCTGGTGCAAGACCCGTTAAAGGCTCCAAGGTTGATCGCAGGATTTCATCTGTCACTGCTCAATCTGGTGGTAATGGTGGTAGTGGGTTGCCTGGTGTTCACTGCTGTCATTGGCTGGTACCGCCAACTCCGCTACTCTGCGACATTACTGCAAGAGCGCCAGCGGCTTCAGGCGTTGATTCACCATGCGCCTGTCGCGATGGCGCTCTTTGATCGCGAGGGACACACCCTGATTCACAGTGACTGCTGGTTAGCAGAAGCAAAATTATTGGGAGAATCGATTGGTCACAATTTGTCGTGTGTGCCTTATCACTGGAAAGACGCGCATGAGCAAGCCATTCGAGGCAAAGTGACGCACTGTGCTGAAGACCCAATCCTTTTAAACGATGGCACAAATCACTGGCTGAAATGGACGATGCAATCCTGGGTTCAAGATGGACAAATCTGCGGTAGCGTTCTATTCATCCAGCCGATTGACCAATTGGTAGAGGCGCGTGAAACTGCCCTAGAAACTGCTCGGCTTAAATCCCAGTTTCTCGCCAACATGAGCCATGAAATTCGGACTCCAATGGTAGGAGTGTTAGGCAGTGCGGAACTATTGCTAGGGGACAGTTTGCCCCCCGAACAGCGTCAATTCGTTCAAATCATTCACTCCAATTCCCAACACTTGCTGAAGGTGATCAATGACGTTTTGGATTTCTCCAAACTGGAGGCAGGCAAACTTGATCTAGAGTATCAATGGTTTGACCTGGATCGATGTATCGATGAAGTTACCCAAGTGATAGAACACCAGGCATTCGAGAAACTGATTGAGTTGACCGTTCATGCCAAAGGAACGGTTCCCAATCGGTTGCGGGGAGATATTTATCGATTGAAGCAGGTGCTATTCAACTTGATGGGCAATGCCATTAAATTCACCCCACTGCGGGGAAAAGTTAACCTGACTGTCAGTGCTGATACTAGCCATGACACTGCGGTTCTGCGGTTTGAAGTGACCGATACTGGCATTGGGATTGCCCAGCGCAACCATGCCAAGCTGTTTCAAGCCTTCTCTCAAGTGGATGCTTCCTTCACCCGTCAGCACGAAGGCACTGGACTGGGACTAGCGATTTCCAAACAACTGGTTAAGCAAATGGAGGGACGGATTGACTTCAAGAGCATACCGGGCAAGGGTTCATCCTTCTGGTTTACAGCCCGATTTGAGGTTGGGTATCCTGAGCCATTGGCAGACCCAATTGAGGCGATCTCGCCAATTGAGGCTGATTTCCAATCCTTAACTATCTTGTTAGTGGAAGATAATGCCATCAATCAGTTTGTCATGCAGCATCACTTACAGCGGTTAGGACATCGATCTAAGGCTGCTAACACAGGACGAGAAGCTTTGCAAAAGCTCAGCCAGAATCGCTTTGATCTAGTCCTAATGGACTGTCAGATGCCCGAATTAGATGGTTACAGCACGACTCGCATCATTCGCCGTAGCCTTGCCTATGCCTCGCTGCCCATCATTGCCTTGACAGCCCATGCTCTGGCTGAAGAGCGCCAACGTTGCCTGGATGCAGGCATGAATGATTATCTTAGCAAGCCAGTCTCCCAAGTGGAACTGGGTCAAATGCTGCAACGATGGGGCAGACGCGCAACTGCACCCTTACACCGTGATGGCTCTTTGCCAATTGATGTTGGGCAGTTGCTGGAATCCTTTCAAGAGCGGGGAACCGTGCTGCTAGTTGTGAAAAAATTTATCACAATTGCTCGGCAGGAAGTGGCTGTTCTAGATCGTGCTCTAACACAGCGCGATTGGCAAACTGTTGCCCGGTTCAGCCATCGGTTTCGCGGGGCTTGCGTGGTCGTCAAAAGTGACTCTTTAACCCGACTAACCGCCCAACTTGAAGGGTTAGCAAAACAGCCCCGTCCAATTTTTGTTAGGGGGCGGATATTGCTAGAAAAGTGTCGCCAGGAAATCTTGCGGATTGAATCATGGGTGCAATCAACCAGTCCATAGGTCAAGAACAATCCTACGGTGAAATCATGACAGATCAAAAGATTCAGATTATTGTGATTGAAGATCAAGAACTCGCCCGGTTTGGCTTGATGGTCGGACTCCCTAAGCACAGTTCTAAACTTGAAGTAATTGGCGAAGCGGAGACGGGTGAGAAAGGGCTGGCATTGGTCAGGGCAAGGCAACCGGATGTGGTAATCGTAGACTTGGGTTTGCCAGGAATGAGCGGGATTGAGGTGACCCAGCAGATCAAACGCCAATATCCCCAAGTTAAAGTCATGGTGCTGACGGTCAGTGTAGAAGAAGCGCATGTGCTGTCTGCGTTTGACGCTGGAGCCGATTCTTATTGCATGAAGGGTAATTCGATTGGACTAATTGGTATGGCATTGGAGCAAACCTATGAAGGAAACCATTGGATTGATCCGGCGATCGCCAAGATTGTGCTGCGGCAATATCAAGTCAACCTGGCGAATCAACGTCAGACTCAATTAATCAGCTCTCAAGAAACAAGTCATGCACCAAGATCTATAGTCAATTCTGATAACAATTCTGCAAATTTACCAGTCCCTAAACCTATGGAACCTGTTGAAGTTGAGCCACTGACTAAACGAGAAGTGCAGGTGTTGGAACTGATGTCGGAGGGACTGAGTAACCCCCAGATTGGACACAAGCTGTACATCAGTGCTGGCACGGTTAAATCTCATGTAGGAAACATCCTT
This sequence comes from Sivoneniella epilithica UHCC 1019, assembly GCF_040830845.1. Taxonomy (NCBI): domain Bacteria; kingdom Bacillati; phylum Cyanobacteriota; class Cyanophyceae; order Leptolyngbyales; family Leptolyngbyaceae; genus Sivoneniella; species Sivoneniella epilithica. The sequence goes on along the minus strand of NZ_JBFPDP010000008.1, from coordinate 140,102 downwards.
CGCAAACTCTGTGCTGATACTCGCACCGAAGCCACCAGTCGAGCGCTTAAATCTCAACTGTTTGAGCGGTATCAGCAGTTTGCAAAGCACTCCAGTTGATGGTCTCAAACTCTGTGATTACGGTTTGTATGAACTGCTACCGCTGCCCTCGTATTGACTGTCTAATGGCTCCATCACACCCATGGTCGATACGAGTTTTTACACCTATCAAGAGACGCTCAAGGCTCAGCGTCAAAACCGCCTGACGCGATCGCTGCCATCTACTCCATCTCCTACGGCACTGCTGCAATGTCCCTATCGGCTGGTTACTAACCTGGCAGAATTGGAGATTGAGATCGCGCCATTACTCTCTGCACGGGTGCTAGCGATTGATACGGAAACCACAGGAATTGACCCTCAAATTGATCAACTCCGACTGATTCAAATTGCTGCCAGAGATCAGCCCATTTTGCTGGTGGACTGCTTTCAGATTGATGTGACCCGGTGCAGCACTCTCAAACGACTGCTGCAAAGTTCAGCGCTGAAGATTTTCCATAATGCCAAATTCGATTGGGAATTCCTCACTCAAGCGGGGCTGTCCCTGGTTGGACCGTTTTTCGATACCCAACTTGCCTACAAGGTGTGGATCAGTGGGATTAAAACCTCCAGTAGTTTGAAAGCGGTTGTCCACAAGCTATTAGGAGTATCACTCGATAAATCGGAGCAACAGAGTGATTTCTCGCGGCTAGAACTGAGTGAACCGCAACTTCAATATGCGGCGATCGATGCTGCTGTCCTGTTCCCACTCAGTCAAATCCTGGCACAAAAACTGAAGCAAGCCGACCTGCTAAAAATTAGCCAGTTGGAATGTCAGGCGATACCTGCCTTTGCTCAGATGGAACTGGCTGGAATGCAGCTTCACTTGAATCAGTGGCAGGTGTTAGAGAAAGAGCTATCCAACCAACAAGCTGAACTGCTGATGACTCTCGCTCAACAACTGGAGATTTCATCCCCACAATTCACTCGCCAAATCAATTTATTCGGTGGCTCTAACGTCACCCATCCTGGTGGTTTTAATCCTAATTCTAACCAACAAGTGAAAGCGGCATTGAGCAGTAAAGGGATGATGCTAAAGTCCACCAACGCTGCCCATCTGGCTCCTCTGGTCGATCGACACCCTGCGATCTCGACCCTGTTAGCCTATCGTTCAGTCACCAAACTTTTGACCAGCTTCATCCATCCGCTCAGTCAGCAGGTGCATCCTGTTACCGGACGGTTGCATCCGACTTACTTTCAACTGGGAACTCGCTCTGGTCGCGCCAGTTGCCAACGTCCACCGCTACAAACCATTCCGCATCGGTGTGATATTCGCCATTGCTTTGTGGCGGCTCCAGGTAACGTGATGGTGCGCGGCGATTATTCTCAAATGGAGTTGCGCCTAGTTGCCAAAATTAGTGGCGATCTACGGATGCAGCAAGCATTCCAGCAGTGTGAGGATTTGCACTGCCTGACGGCTGCATTTCTACTGCATAAACAACTGGAGGACGTGACCGATGGAGAGCGCCGATTGGGGAAGGTCATCAACTTTGGGCTGATTTACGGGATGGGTGCAAAGAAACTCCAGAGTACCGCGCTGGTCAAATATGGCGTGACAATGAGCTTGGCGGATGCGAAGACCTTTAGCCGTCAGTTTTTTCAACTCTATCCCGGTATTCGGCAGTGGCACGGGCAAGTGAAACGTGCAATTTACGTCCGTAAACAACGCATTTGGTATACCTTAGCAGGACGACGACGGGTGTGGGCGAAACAGGGTCGGCTTGACCCCAACGAAATTCTTAACTACCCGGTGCAGGGCACCAATGCTGACATCATCAAACTGGCAATGGCGGCACTATCCCCACTCCTACCTACTGGTGCAGTTTTCATCGGTATGGTGCATGATGAGCTCCTGATCGAATGTCCGGCAGAAATGGGGCAAACTGTGGCAAGCTTGCTGAAGCAATCCATGTTGGATGCTGCGCAACCCATGCTTGCGCCAATTCCAGTGGGAGTGGATGTCAAAGTAGCTCCCAGTTGGGGTGGTAAAAATTAAAAGTAAGTTGCAAAGTAAAGGGGTAAAGGGGTAACTCGCCGCCACGAGCGGCAGGGGGAGTGATGTGTTTGGAATAACCCAGCACAAGCAACCCATCAATTAGGAGATTAATTCCCAATGGCAACTCGAACCAATGGTACAACTCGGACTGCAACTCCTCCTGCTCCTGCAACCCCTGCCAAAAAGCCAGCAACTGACTCCAAAGAGTTAGCACGGTCATTGCGCAATGTTGTAAATCAGAAGTATGGCGTGACACTCAAAACTCGCAGCCAGCGGGTGCGAGAAGCGGTCTACTACGAACTGCGAAACCTGATCACGGGCGGAGTGGCGGCGGGAGTTCGCAAAGCAGGCAAAACGGCGGATCGGCAAAAGCTCAACAAACTGTTTGAGAAACTGTTTGGTACGGCTGAAGCGCCCACCTATGATGTGACGACGATGGCAGCGATCGCGGCTGAGTTTTCGGCTGACGTGGACACTGATCCGAAGCAAGGCATCAAGGACTTACTGCGGCTCAATAAAGAGCGGTTACAGTCCTACAACACGCAGTCAGTGGGCGGCGATGACGATGAGGACGTGAGTCTGGAAACGGGCAATGGCGGACGCGGACGCAATGGTGGTCGCCGCCCGTCCAGTCCTGCGAAAGATGACGATGATGAACTCCTAGATGAACTGATCAATCAAGGCGATGAAGTCACGGGTGATGACGAGAGCGATGACGATAACTTCAACCTCGATGAAGAGGATGAAGACGAATAGTCATTGATCAATTGTCTTGAACTCTCCGTACAGCAACTCCCGATAGCAGATAACACTTTGCTGTCGGGAGTTTTTTTAACACTTGATCAAAAGTCTCCCAGTTAGGGGAGCAGCTTTAGCCAGATCAGCAGAGGACGGACACGATCGCACCTTCTACGCTAAAACTGTGATTCTTTTATCATGCCCATGACTCGAACTAGAACAAAAGCAATTTTGATGGCGATCGACTTTGGTGGATCGGCAACCAAAGTGTTTTATCAACAACGGTTTACCACAACGCCAGTCATCCATTTATTGACGATGCGACCCGAAGTAGCGGAGGTGTCAGCTTCCGCGATCGCTGGGGCAAATGCCCATTCCCTAACTAGGGTGCAACCCTCACCGGAACACATTGCCTGGGTGGGAGTGCCGGGTGAAGCTGAGTATTGGGCGGTTGGTCACTTTGCTCAACGGTTTCATGCCCATGCTGGACTGGCACAACTCAAGTACGAACGGGCAGTCTACAAAACCCTGGCAGCCCTCTGGGTGATTCAGCAGCAGCTTGCTCTACCCAGTACCTTTCGAGTGTCGCTGTCGTGCCTATTACCGGCAGGGGAGTATGAAGACCGCCATCGGTTTCAGAAGAAGCTGACCCAGGCATTGCATCAATTTGAAACGCCTGCGGGAATGTTGCAAATTCAGGTGGATTCGTTTGCCTGTGCAGTAGAAGGTGGTGGAGTCATTCTTGCCCATGCCCAGAAATCTCCTAGCTTCGCGACGACTACCACGGCGGTTATCATGCTGGGTTATCGCAATGCCAGCACTCTGGTATTTGATCATGGGAGTCTGATAACGGCTCGTACCTGCACGCTCGGTTTTGTGCAGGCAGTTGAACAGGTTCTCGCTCACAGTAGCGGACAGAGTTATGAACGGTTGCTAGACGCGATCGTGCAATATCTCCAAACCGATAGCCTCGCTGCCTTTGCCCCAATTGTCCGGGCACGCCAAGAACCCGATCGAACGGACGAAATCAAGCATTTGGGGGCAATCACGACTCGAGCGATCGCCGATTATAGCCAGATTCTGCTGTCCTGGTTGGATGAAGTCTTGCCGATGGATGTCGATCAAGTGGTTTTTGCTGGGGGCAGTGCTGATCTGTTGCGCTCCCACTTGCTGTCGCACTTTCGCTGGCAAACCTGTTCCTTCCATGCCGATGTCGAGGTGCCTCAAGATGGACTTCCTAACAGTATGAAAAATCGTCTGGTCGATGTCTGGATGATGTTCCAGGCACAAAAGGCGGCGCTGGATGCAACCCAGAAAGCCAGTTAGCCATAAACTTCAGCACTTTTTTGACACCCATTTTTGATACGCACAAGGATACAAATAATGACTAAACCTCCAACGATTCATCTAGTGGATAGCGGTGCTGGTGGCAAAGGCAAATCGCTGTTTACTCTGGCTACGGCACACTACTGCGAAACCAAAAGTTACTACATTCAATTGATTGATGCTGATCGCGCCACTTACAACGTCAAGCGACATTATCCCGACGCGATCGCAACCGTCTTGAGTGAAGTTGAATATCAGGCACTCGATGCAGTCTGGCATTCAGTCGAACAGGCGAAATCGGTGCTGGTCAATCTACCGGGTGGTGCCCATGAGTCTGTTGCTAATTGGCTGGAGCGAGATGGACTGTTAGATATGCCACTAGACAATGGACAATCGGTTTGCTTCATTAAATGGTTCTTGTGTGACCCAACGGAGCAAAGCCTTGTCCTGCTCAAACAATCCTTGGCTACTGATGCTCAGAGTGCCAATCGAATGCTGCATGTCATGGTTAAAAATGAATTTCTGGGAACTGACTTGCAGTGGCAAAGTTGTGCTCAGATGGTTGAAGCGGATGTGGATCTACAGGCTGCCATCAAAGCGGGTCGGCTTCTAGAGATGAAGTTTCCCAAGTTTCCACCCTACGAACGTAACAAATTCTATCAATCAGGCTGGACATTTGCAACCGCACTAAAGCTTCCTAAGGAGTTGGAAGCGGAGATGCCAAACCCACACCTGCGGTTTGAACGATTGGAGCAACAGCGCATCGCTACCTTTCTTAAGAAAACAAATCACGAGCTTGAACTCTTGGGACTTTGGAATGAAACCTTAACATTGGATGAGGCGAAAGCAAATGGGTTGCTGTCTAAAACTAATCAACTGGGTAATCACAAAAATAGCAAAGGATTTGATAAATCCTCAGATAAGCAACTACAAATGAAAACTTCTAATTAGTAATAGTTTGCTCTATCGAAGCGATAAATAATATGGATGACGGAACTATTGCAATGTCTCATAACTCTAAATTTGATAGAAATAGCGAGGATGAAGGACTTGATGAGTTGTTGCAGGATGAAAGTGATTTGGATGCCTGGGATTTAGACGATGATATTGATGAAGACTTATTGGAGGAAACTATTACGCCTACGGATAAAACATCTCCAAAAAACTCTTCACCAACATCAACTAATGTCTCTTCTCAATCGACTCTAATAAAAGTTCCTGGTGTGAATCGAGACGTTAACGCTGTACCACTGGTGACTCAAAACGGAGTGCAAGTGAATCCTTCTGTTTCTCGTAGCCCTACTTCAACTCCTGCTCGAAACGCTCTGGAGCGATTGCTTAAAGAAGAACCGGAATCTGTTAAAGCAAAAGTATGGGAGCTGATTAGTGAATACGATCTGACTTCGGATGATCCGGCGTTCACGCTAATGACTGCTACGGGACGGCTTCAGGTGTTGCTTAAAGATAGCCCGGTGGAACTGAAAGCCATGTTTGAGCAGTGGCAGGCAGAACTATACGCGGCGATCGCCCAGTACCGTAAGGGGCTGAAGCAATATGAGCAAACGGCAGTCAAAGCGCAACAGACGGCGATCGCTCACTCGGTGCATACGCTACTTCGTAAGACGGCGATCGACCAGTTCATGCATCAGTTGAGTGCAGCCTCCACAATTCTGGCAGGGACGTTGTTGGTGGCGGCGGCGGTAATTGGCGGTGGTGTGGGTTGGGCGATTGCTAATCAGCAACAAAATCAGCTAGACCCGACTCAGCTTGATCCCCAAGGCAAACGACAACTGACATTGGAGCAGGCAAATCGGTTGCAGTGGGCAGTCACCCCAGAAGGTAAGCTGGCGCAGAACCTGACCCAATGGAACAAAGATCTGCTGGAAAGAGATTGGCGAGGACAGTTTGCCTGTGAACAACAGGCGCAGAAGTTGGGCGTGACGCTCAAACTGGGCAATCAACAGGCAAAGTCTGGGTTCTGTGTCCTCTGGGTCAAGCCACCGCAAAGTTACCTCGGAAAATAATGGTACTAACAACTTGCTGTTTCCATAACCAAGTTTGACTATGCTGAATTATTGCTGGACTAGTCTAAGTTAAAGCACGGGACAGTTGTCCAACAAATCTATGAGCCATTGTCAAGTTTTCAGAAAGCCAATTGTGCTGAGAAGTATTGCAAAAAGGGGCTGTTGTTAAAGGAACCTTCAAGATTTGGTGCTTTCTCCGGAGAAACCTTTTCAAGGTAGTAGTGCAGTAGTCAGGGCGCGAGGGAACACTGGGGCATGGCTTGTCACGTAAAACAGCCAAATCACAACGAGCTTGCCAAAATACTTTTCTGGTTCTTGGAAGTCGGAAGGTTTTTTGCAGGGTTACCTCTCTACGATAGTGGCTAAGTTAGTTCAAGAAATTCATGTCCCGACACCTAGAACGTCTGCTGCAAATTGATTCTCTGCTTCGCTCGAAACAACGTCAAACGGCTGATAGCTTGGCTTCAGAATTGGAAGTCAGCGAAAGAACCATCCGGAATGATCTCAATTTCTTACGCGATCGCTACAGTGCGCCCCTGGAATGTACTCGGCAAAAGGGTTACCACTATACCGACTTGGAATGGCGTTTGCCGACGATTACCCTAAGTAAGGGTGAACTGTTTGCCCTAACGATCGGAGCCAGGATGCTGGAGGCTTACTCTGGCTCAGCTTATGCGGCTGATCTCCGTTCTGCCATTAACCGTTTAAGTGAACGGTTGCCAGAGCAAACCTGGGTAGACCTGCAACACCTATCGGAAGAACGCATTTTGTTTCGGGGTGGGGCAGAGATTGACCTGAACCCGGAGGTGTGGCACGCCCTAGAGGAGGCTTGTCAGACCTTAAAGACGGTCGAAATGACTTACTACACTGCTAGCCGGGATGCCGTGTCTGAGCGCAAGCTCAACTCTTACGTGTTGCATATTTATCGGGGCACAAACCCCTATGTGATTGGCTACTGCCATAAACGGGAGGAAATTCGCTGGTTTCGGGTAGACCGGATTAAACATCTGAAGGTTTTGCCAGAAACGTTTGTGCCAGATCCAACGTTTGATGCCAGAGATCATCTGGAATTGATCTTTCAGCATGAGGCGGGTGGGGTGCCGCTGCCTGTTGCTATCTGGTTTGATGCACCTACGGCACCCTATGTGAGAGAGCGACGCTGGCATCCAACCCAGGATCTTCAGGAACATTCGGATGGGTCGTTGACCTTGTGCATGGTGGTGCGGGGGCTAAATGATTTGAAACGATGGGTGTTGGGGTATGGGAAAGGTGCGATTGTGCGGGAGCCTTTGGAACTGGTGGAACTAGTCAGGGATGAAGTGGAAGGGATGAGTAAAAGCTACAGCAAACCAGGAGTAGTGGAATGATTCAATCAATTCAAGCAAACAAAGCTGATATAGCAGCGTTGAGCTTGCCCTATGTGGAACTGTGTTTTGGAGTGATTGGGGAGACTCTACCTGCGGATCATGGGTATGGGTTGTATAGCGCGATCGCTCATCTTTGCCCCAAAATCCATGAGCAGGAAGGGGTGAGCATTCAGACCATTTCTGGTGAACCAGATGGTCAAGGCAAGATTTACTTGAGTAGGCAGTCTCGACTCAAAATTCGGCTACCCTATGAACCAGAAAAAATTTCATTGGTGCTCCCACTCGCTGGGCAACAGTTAACGATTGGCAAACACGCAATTCAGCTTGGCATCCCACAAATCTTTCCACTGTATCCAGTTGACACGTTGCGATCGCGCATTGTCACCATCAAGAAATTCCAAGAGCCAGAACTATTCAAACAAGCCGCTCAACGACAACTGGATGCATTAGGTATTCAAGGAAATCTGGTTCTTCCGCTGAATGAAGCGGGAGAACCGAGCCGGAAAGCAATCAAAATCAAAATCTACTCAGTGGTTGGGTTCAGCCTGATCGTGACCGACCTCAACGACGAAGATTCGCTCAAACTTCAGGCATGTGGGCTAGGCGGTAAGCATCGCATGGGCTGTGGCATTTTCAATCCACTTCCTCGGCGGGGGAGGGTGGTCTATGAATAAGATGCCAGATACGCTTTGGGCAAAAAGCAATCGCATCCTTACGCTGGAAAAACATTTGCTCGATGCGGAGCAAGCTGCACAGCAAATCTTTCGTTTGAATGGGCGCTGGGGACAAAATTGGTGTCGCTTCTTTCAAATCAGGGGAGAAGAAAATCAACAAAAATTTCTCCTGAATTTACAAGTTGCAGCACTGTTTCATGACCTCGGCAAGGCAAACGAAGATTTCTATACCGCCGTGACATCACCAGGATTTCTCCCTCAAGTGCTGCGTCATGAACATCTCAGCGCGTTGATTTTGTGTTTGCCAGAAGTCAGAACCTGGCTGAGCCACAATTCCGTTCTAGATGTGGATGTGATTACAGCAGCCGTATTGTCCCACCACCTGAAAGCATCGAAGGATGAAAAAACGACACCCAATGGCAAAAGCTACCGTTGGTGTCAGCCCCAATCGAATAAACCACTACTGGAACTGTATTTGATGCATGAGCAAGTGGCTCGGACACTGGACACAATTGCTCAAGTAGCGAATCTCAACACAACCCTCTCTTTACCGACAGCCGCGTGGAAACCCGGTTCTGTCTGGGATAAAACTTATCGAAGTGGGCGCAGCTTTGCAGATCGGTTTAGTCAATCCATTCGGAAAGATAAAGACCGTCAAAGGTTTCTAGTTGCTGTCAAAGCGGGCTTGATTGCTGCCGATGCCGCTGCATCAGGTCTAGTGCGTGAAAAAAAGAAGATTGCTGAGTGGATTGAAAGTGTTGTGCATTCAGAGGCGATCGCTCCTAATGAGATTGCTGACAAAATCATCCAGCCTCGCCTTGAGCAGATTAAAGCCAAGGGCTTGCGTGAGTTTCAGAAACAATTGGCTCTACAGGGTTCCAAGGCTTTGTTACTGTCTGCTTGTGGTTCTGGTAAAACCCTAGCTGCCTGGAAATGGGCAGAAGTGCAATCGCAAACCTACAACCTTGGTAAGGTTATCTTTCTGTATCCGACTCGTGGCACTGCGACAGAGGGTTTCCGGGATTACGTTGGTTGGGCACCAGAGGCAGATGCAGCCTTAATCACTGGAACAGCACGATATGAACTGGAAGCGATGCGGGATAACCCGGAAGAGGAGTCAAAGCAAGCTGCGATCGCAGGTAAGATATTTCGCACCGAAGCCGATGAGCGTTTGTTTGCTTTGGGCTTCTGGTCAAAACGATTCTTCAGCGCCACAGTCGATCAGTTCCTCAGCTTTATGGAGCATAGCTACCAAAGTCTCTGCTTATTACCAGTTTTGGCAGACAGTGCGGTGATTATTGACGAGGTGCATAGCTTCGATCGCTCCATGTTCGACACCTTGATTAGCTTCTTGCAGACCTTTGATGTTCCAGTACTGTGTATGACTGCTACGTTGCCAAAGTCACGGCGTGATGAATTGGTGGCAGCAGGTTTGCAGGTATTTCCAACTGAAGCAGATCGAGAAAAGCTGGATGACTTGAAGGAAAAAGAAGAAGCGGAACGCTATTTACTGGAGCCTACTGAGAATTTTGATGCTGCCTTCAACAAGGCGGTAAAAGCCTATCAATCGGGGCTACGAGTATTGTGGGTCGTGAATACTGTTGATCGCTGTTTGGCTATCTCTCAGGCTCTTAAAACTAGACTCAAAACAACTGTACTGACTTATCACAGCCGATTTCGTTTATGTGATCGTGCTGAAGTTCATAAGCGGACGGTGTTAGCATTTGCGCCTCAAAAGGACGAGCCAGCAAAAGCCGCGATCGCCGTCACCACCCAAGTTTGTGAGATGAGTCTGGATCTGGATGCAGATGTGTTAATTACAGAAATCGCCCCGATTTCGGCAATGGTGCAGCGGTTTGGTCGAGCCAATCGCCATCTGAAGCGCGACTTTGCGGTATTGCACGTTTATGAGTCGCCTAGCAATTTGCCCTATTCCAAGGAAGAGTTAAGTGCTGCCAGAACTTTTTTGGATGAACTGGGAACCGCAAGAATCAGCCAATATCGCTTGGCGCAAGCGCTAGAAGACCACTCGCGTCACGAACGAAACGCTGATGGCAGTTCGCCTTTCCTGAACAGCGGTTACTACGCTACTCCCGGCTCATTTCGGGATACGGATGAGTTTGCTGTGCCCTGCATCCTGGACGAAGATCTGCCTGAGGTCAAAGCCATTCTCGATTCGCCTCAGAAGCACGAAAAAGAGAGATTCATTATCAACGTGCCGAAAAAATGGGCTACCCAACGCACGGATGAGCATCACTGGCTCCCTAAATACCTGAATGTGGCTCAGTGGGAGGGACATTATGACGAATCACGCGGTTTTGTGACCAAAGACTTGCAGGAGGTCGATCTTGGCTAAAACAAAGATAAAAGACACACCAAAGGTTGAAGTTTTAACGCTGAACTATCAATTATCTGAACTGCCATCTTCTCAACATCGGGCAGGGTTAGCAGGAGCAATCTCAACTATTCGATGGCTAGAACGCCAACCAGAATTTAGAGAGAAAGTGGCTAATGGTGTCATTTGTCGTGTGAGTCAGTTAGAGGCAAAAGGGGCAGCCATAGAAATCAATCAGGCTGGGTTGGAAGCCCTGTTTGATGAAATCTATGCTGCCAGTATAGAAGAGCAAGCCCGTCCCCAACTGCTCAAAAACTCCAGAACGAAGGCAGTGATCGCGCCACTGAGGGAGGAGGAACGGGAAGAAACCGATGCCAAAGGGAAGGTCAAACAGAAAAAGGTTTATATCTATCCGGTAGTTGTTCCAGGCGGTTCGTTTCTCGCCGATGCCCAGTATGACAAAAGCTCTGACGGCAAGAATGGGCACTGGATCAAGCTATGGCGAGATATGGTGTGGAGCATCCTACGTGGTGTTCCTGCCACTCGCAAACCCTTTGAAGCACGCGCAGACGGAAACTACACAGAAGATGCTGCCAAAGTTTGGAAGGACTTAATTCAGCCAGAAACGTTTACGGTTGATTTGCCCAGCACCTACTTTCTAGGTGCCCAAGCATTTAACGCTGAAACGGTTCCATTCAAGGATCGAGCAAGATTTCAGTTCCTGCTGCATTTTTGGCTGTTTGCCGCCCAGATTTATATTCCAGCCGTTATCAATAACGAAGGGAAGCGTGACCTTGTTGGATATGCGCTGGCGATTCCAGACGTTTCAGACTTAGAAGGCTTTTGCGATGAATTGCCATTCGTCTTAAGCGATCGCAGCCCTGAAATTTCTGGCTATCGTCCCCGTGATGCGGTCGTGGATCTAGCCATTGAAAGTGCCCTAGATTTGCTGCGGCGATTGCGCGATCACCTCACCATCACCACCGGAGAACAAGCCACGGCTTATACCGTGCTGGGTGTGGATGTGATCCATGCCGAAAAACAGGGGAACAATGTCAGGGTTTTGGGAACCACACGCCTTGATCCTGACCCACCAATGGTGAATGAATATAGCCGCATCCGCAACGGCTATTGGAGTCCCCTATTCCGCAAGCAGCGGTTGCTAAACCTAGTCAATCATCAGCCCTGGTATCGCGGGTTTGACAAATTACTGTGCAGCCTTCCCTATGAGCAAAGCATTGAAAATGATTACTTTCGACGAGATGTGAGAGAAGCGTTTCAACATGAGGAGAAAACAATGGATGAACCAACTATGAGCGATGAAAAAGTGAACGACGCAAAAATTAACGAGCTTGTCTTTCAGTTCGTTAGAAATTACGTCGGTCGCAAGCTGGAAAGTAAATACCAACTCAAATGGTCAGAGGTAAAAGATAAACCAGACAAGAAGAAAGAGTACGAAGACAAGAAGGAGAAAATCGCCAAAGATGCTTTCCTAGCAGTACGAAGTCGGACTGAACAGATGGATTTCATTAACTACTTTGTTTCAACGCTGTGCTCAGTGCCACAACACCTGAAGTCCGAAGACTATGTGAGTTTGACCCAAGAGCTTTACAAGAATCACGATCGCATCCGCACCCTCACACTACTTGCCCTTTCCGCCAACAGCTAATTCCCATCACTAAAAGGTCACAATCATGAACAAAAATCTGTTTGCCACAGTTCTCACCTACCCTGCACCCAGCTCTAACTATCGCGGTGAAAGCGAGGAAAACCGCACTGTGCTTCAAAAAATTGCGAAAGGCAATAAAGAATACACTGTCATTAGTCCAGAGTCGATGCGGAATGCGTTGCGGGAAATGTTGATTAAAGCAGGACTGCCCTGCAATCGAAAACGTCTACACAACCAGGATCAACTTGCAGTAGAGTTCAAAGAATTTCCCAATGCCGAGAAGTATGCAGATGACTTTTTATTTGGGTTTTTAGTGGCAGATAAAGATGCGATCGCTAAAAATAAAACCTTGCCACCCAAGCGCGACAGCATTTTGCGAATGAACTTGGCGGTTGCTCTTACGCCCTACAAATTTGATGCGATGTTCAATCAATCACCCTTAAATGCAGGTGCGAGTCCCTGGAAAAACTCTTCTACTTCTGCCCTGTTGCACCGAGAAGTGGCTCATACAGCCTATCAATATCCCGTTGCTCTCGCTTATTCAGATTGCAAGGCAAAACCTGATTGGGCAAAGGCGCTGATTCAGGCAATCGCTCAACTCTCAAATGTTGCGGGTGGTCATGCTCGTAGCTACTACGAAATGGCACCCAAGAGCGTTATCGCACGATTAACTCCTAGCTTAATTGCTGGTTACGACACCTACGGATTCAATGAAAAAGGGGAGTTTCCGGAGCTAGGGCGAATTAAAGCCAGCGATCTACCGGGGGATGAATTTTGGGTTGGCGGCGAGATCGTTCGCACACTCCAGCCAGAGCAGCGGGAATATCTGGACAACGCAGGCGTTCACCTGTATGAAAATCCTCAAAAACTCCTGACAGATTTAGCAGATGCGTTCTTAAGCCAGGAGGCACAGTAGATGGACTGCCTATGGCTCCAAATTCGCGCCCCTTTTGCTGCATTTAGAGGGTTTCAAGCGGGAGTCTATCGAGCTACGGCTCCAGTGATGCCGCCTTCAGCAGCTTTAGGGTTGGTGCTAAACTTAGCGAGGATTGAAATGCGAACGAACACAGCAGGTATCACAACCCTGATTCGTGATGATGTTCCCTGCATGAAACTTGCGATCGGCACGGTTGCAGCTACTCAAAGTGAAGTTTGTACTCTTTACCAACAGCTTCACAGTTATCCAGTCGGGAATTCCGGCAAGGATGGCCTCAAACCGCGCACCAAAGGCGCAAAGTATTGGATTACACCTGCCCGCCGAGAGTTTCTGATTGGACTAAATATGGTGTTAGGAGTACAAGCAGAGTCTGCGCTGCTACAACGAGTTAAGCAAGGGTTACGGGGCGAACTCAACGGCGATCGCTATGGCTTACCATTTGCTGGAGACAACAACTTTCTGTTCGATCGCATAGACATTTTGACTGAACCACCAGAAACCTATTGGTATGTGCAAATGCAGCCCGATGATTCGCCGATGCGCGGTTCCTATCGTCTAACTATTGGCATCGATCGTGCTGATAACAGCAAGACCACCAGCCTCCTCTATGCTCCGCTAGAGGCTCCTACATCCGAACCACCAGACCAGGCTTGGACCTGGACACCCAAAGCTCCCATAGCGGCATAACATCCCAACCTCAGATGCCATCAGGCTTTTTTCCTGACAATCGAGATCGCCCCTTCCTCTGCCGATTAAACTAAAAGCAGTTCCCTTAGAACTTCTCCCATCGTCATGGTTCACGCACCGACCAAACCCCTAACTCTGGAAGACTTCCTGGCACTATCGGAAGGTGAAAACGCTTATGAACTCGTTAATGGAGTAGCCATTCCCAAAGTGTCACCCAAGCGATCCCATTCTAAAACTCAGAAAGCCTTGCTCCGAATTCTAGATGATTGGTGTGGAGATCGCGGCGATGTGGGGATTGAATGGGCAGTTACACTGACCCGTGACAACGCCGATTGGGTGCCTGTTCCCGATTTGCTTTACATCTCCTACGATCGCCTGTCCCGCGACTGGAATGAAGATGCCCCTTGCCCTGTCCCCCCAGAACTCGCGATCGAAATCATCTCTCCAGGGCAAAGCTTTGGCGAAATGACTGAAAAAGCCACCGATTATCTAGCAGCAGGTGTATTGCAGGTTTGGGTGTTAGATCCAAAAGCTCAAAGTGTGACTGTATTTGTGCCAGACTCTCTCCCTAAAACCTATCGGGACAATGCCGCGATCGCTGACCCGCTTCTACCGGATTTGCATCTGACGGCTCAACAAATCTTTCAAGCATCTGGGCTGAGCAGTTAAATCATCTTTTATCACCGATCGCCCTCTGATGTTTTCCCTTTTTTACGATCGCATTCTGGTATTGCCCACCTGTAAATTGCAGAGAAACAGGTGTATTGACTGCCAAAATGCCGTGTTTCTATTTAGCTGAAACTGGAATGCCCCACTGTAGTCATAGGGGCATTGCCATCGCATTCCATTAACGGGTTTAGAGGTTTTTCAAACAATGAATATAACTACAACTCCTGCTCAGGAGCAGGATACGCTGCGTGTGAACGCGCTCCATGCTCTAGCTTACTGCCCGCGACTCTTCTACCTGGAAGAGGTCGAAGAACTTTATACCCAAGATGCAGCCGTTTTTTCAGGACGACGGTTACATGTTGAAATTGAAAAGGAAGAAGGTGAAGAATGGCAAGAACTGGTGCTAGAAAATAACGAACTGGGTTTGCGCGGTAAGGTTGATGCCCTCCGCACCCGCAATGGTCAAACGATTCCCTATGAACATAAAAAGGGGCGATGCTATCGAGGCGTTGATCACAAACCTCAAGCCTGGGACAGCGATCGCCTGCAAGTCCTTGCCTATGCCTGCCTGATTGAAATGGCATTGGGGATTACGGTGCCTGAAGGACGCATTCGCTACCACACCGATAATGTGTTAGTGCATGTGCCATTGGATGATGCAGGTCGCCAGGATGTGCAAGCCGCGATCGCCCAAGCACGACAACTCAAACAATCGCCTGAGCGTCCACCCATCACCTCCAATGAACGGTTGTGTGTTCGGTGTTCTCTGGCTCCGGTCTGTTTGCCTGAAGAAACTCGTACCGCCGATAATATAGAGCATAAACCCCTGCGGCTTTTTCCCGAAGATGATGAGCGAGAAATTATTCATGTTCTAGAAGCTGGCACCTGCATTGGCAAAAGTGGCGAACAGATCAAGATTTCTCGTCGAGATAAAACGACAAAAACCTTACCATCTCGTCAAGTGGGGCAGCTTGTGTTGCATAGTTTTGCCCAAGTCTCTACTCAAGCGCTGTACTTTTGTGCGGAACAGGAAATTGGGGTTCACTTTATCTCTGGAGGCGGTCGTTATATGGGCAGCCTAGACAATCGGCACGGCAGCATTCAACGGCGTGTTCGCCAATATCAGGCGTTGAGCAATCCAGAGATTTGTTTGAAATTGACTCGGCAGTTGGTCACCTGTCGAGGACAAAGCCAGCGAAAGTTCTTGATGCGAGGACTACGCGGGGCAGGCTCTAATTTACTTTTAGAGCAAACCGTGGAACAGATGCAGCGCGTGCTCAAACAAGTTGCAACTACGGATGCGATCGCGTCGTTATTGGGAGTAGAGGGCAATATCGCGGCGCTTTACTTTAAAGCATTGCCGCAGCTTTTATCGGAGAGCGCAGATCCAGCATTTCAATTTTCTGGGCGGAATCGTCGCCCACCGTTAGATCGCTTCAATGCATTGCTTAGTTTTGGCTATGCTCTGCTGCTTAAAGATGTGGTCAATGCCATTCTGGTTGTCGGTCTAGAGCCTGCTTTGGGCTTTTATCATCAACCCCGAACTCAAGCGCCTCCCCTCGCTCTGGATTTGATGGAGATTTTTCGAGTGTCTTTGGTCGATTTGCCCATTATCGGGTCGATCAATCGTGGACAGTGGGATGCAGACGCTGATTTTGAGGTTCGGGGGCAGCAGGTTTGGCTATCGGATAGCGGTCGGCGAAAGTTCATCAGTGTCTACGAACGTCGCAAGGAGGAAAGCTGGAAGCATCCAGTTCTGGGGTATTCGCTCACCTATCGTCGATTATTAGAGTTAGAGGTGAGGTTATTAGAGAAGGAATGGATGGGTGAGGGTGGGTTGTTCGGTCAACTGGTGCTGCGGTGAGGTGAACAATGGCTGAGAGCAAAAATTTCTACATGATTTGCTACGACATTCGCGACCCGAAACGATGGCGCAAGGCTCACCAATTGCTCAAAGGCTATGGTGAAACCCTACAGTACTCCATTTTTCGCTGCCGATTGAACCAGCGAGATCGCGAAAAATTGCGCTGGGAATTGGAGAAAATTCTGGATGCGGAAGATAGTTTGCTGATTGCAGGATTGTGTGAGCGCTGCGTTGAACGCATTCAGGCTTGTAATCGTCCAGAAACCTGGACGGTGGAGCAGGAGAAGTTCCAGGTATTCTGATGCAAGCATCTGTGGTTGTGAGGTGTGATTTTTTAGAAAAAGGTTCCAAAAGCTTTAGCACTGGGATTTTCAAGGAATTGAATGCCTTCAAGGTGCTTGCAATTTTTCAACCCTTTGGTCTATCAGCGTTTTACAGGCAAAACACTAGGTAAAATAGGAGATATAAGAACGTATGGAGAATTTGCGATTGCTAAAACCAAGGTGCTTGCAAAACTGTCCAGGGACGCTTGTCTATCAATGGTTCTGGCGATCGCCGTTCTTCAACCTCTGATGCCGAAAGGCGTTGAGCACTGAGCAAAGGAGGTTTTGATAAGACAAGCCAGGGAGTTCTTCAACCTCTGATGCCGAAAGGCGTTGAGCACACGAACGAATGGATTAAGAGTTGGTTGGAGGGTAGCCGTTCTTCAACCTCTGATGCCGAAAGGCGTTGAGCACTGCAAAGCCGAAGGGAAGAAGATGAGCAATTGGCTCGTTCTTCAACCTCTGATGCCGAAAGGCGTTGAGCACAGTCCATCGCGGCTTTTTTGTGCTTAAAGTTTTGGGGGTTCTTCAACCTCTGATGCCGAAAGGCGTTGAGCACCTGAGGGAAGCGCTCACGGATGGGGAAGTCGCGATCGTTCTTCAACCTCTGATGCCGAAAGGCGTTGAGCACGATGGGATAGACGGGCGATTCCTTTGCCAACCAAGCAGTTCTTCAACCTCTGATGCCGAAAGGCGTTGAGCACTTAAGAATTTAACACTCTGATTTTTGAAAAACCCGTTCTTCAACCTCTGATGCCGAAAGGCGTTGAGCACTAGGTATTTTTATAGATTACATATTCAGTCGACATGGTTCTTCAACCTCTGATGCCGAAAGGCGTTGAGCACTAAATAAAATATGTTTCTGATAGCTTTTTCAGTACGTTCTTCAACCTCTGATGCCGAAAGGCGTTGAGCACCTCTGGATAAGGAATCTCCAAGGATTTGTACCAAAGTTCTTCAACCTCTGATGCCGAAAGGCGTTGAGCACCATAACGATAGCCTGACCGAGATTTTTCCCAATGGTTCTTCAACCTCTGATGCCGAAAGGCGTTGAGCACTCTAGATTGATTAAATTGTTTACTCGATTGATTCCTGGTTCTTCAACCTCTGATGCCGAAAGGCGTTGAGCACGGTCGTGCTTTAATCAGCTTTTGAGCGATCGCTTGTTCTTCAACCTCTGATGCCGAAAGGCGTTGAGCACATTTGCCCTGGTGCCAGGGTTAGCGCTTCTGGTGTGGGTTCTTCAACCTCTGATGCCGAAAGGCGTTGAGCACACGACTATAGTAATTTAGCTGTACTCAAAGGGTATGACGTTCTTCAACCTCTGATGCCGAAAGGCGTTGAGCACGATTGGGCAATAAACAAATCTACTTTGCTACGAAAAAGGTTCTTCAACCTCTGATGCCGAAAGGCGTTGAGCACTTAAAACATTACGTTTTAACAAGTGAAATGCCATGCGTTCTTCAACCTCTGATGCCGAAAGGCGTTGAGCACCAGGTTACCAGCTTCATCGCGCCCTAGCCACGCCGTTCTTCAACCTCTGATGCCGAAAGGCGTTGAGCACTATTCCTCTGTTCTGGGGGATGAGTCGCCCTAGATGTTCTTCAACCTCTGATGCCGAAAGGCGTTGAGCACTTTCACTGGGTAAAGGTTGGGCGGGGCGCGATCGGTTCTTCAACCTCTGATGCCGAAAGGCGTTGAGCACCTGACAAGATTTCTTCGATGGCGTCACCAATCGAGACAGTTCTTCAACCTCTGATGCCGAAAGGCGTTGAGCACGCGCGAGATTGCCTCACTCAATAGCTCTAGTCCCCTAGAGTTCTTCAACCTCTGATGCCGAAAGGCGTTGAGCACAGCGGCTTCCTTTGCCAAACAAGCCGAACTCCAGGTTCTTCAACCTCTGATGCCGAAAGGCGTTGAGCACCCAAACCGCTGACAGGGAAACCCAGCACTGACTAGGTTCTTCAACCTCTGATGCCGAAAGGCGTTGAGCACCATTGATTTTGAATTTCTCTAGCCCACTCCAGCTTGGTTCTTCAACCTCTGATGCCGAAAGGCGTTGAGCACGGACGATCACCGGGGCGGGCGGTACAGGCGCTTTAATAGTTCTTCAACCTCTGATGCCGAAAGGCGTTGAGCACCGCGTGAAGCCGCTGCATTTGATGCGGTGGTCAACGTTCTTCAACCTCTGATGCCGAAAGGCGTTGAGCACATCATGCGGATCCTTCCAGCAGTAGATCTCGCCAAAGGTTCTTCAACCTCTGATGCCGAAAGGCGTTGAGCACGCGATGGGTACGAAACAACGGAAGGGGAAGACCAGAAGTTCTTCAACCTCTGATGCCGAAAGGCGTTGAGCACCCTGGGAAAGTGGTATCGAGCAGGTCGTCGGGATCGGTTCTTCAACCTCTGATGCCGAAAGGCGTTGAGCACGTTGCGGTTCTACCTGTATCGCCAAATCAAGAAAGTTCTTCAACCTCTGATGCCGAAAGGCGTTGAGCACTCAATGCGTTGCAGTCATTTCAGCAGGCAGTGGAGTTCTTCAACCTCTGATGCCGAAAGGCGTTGAGCACGGCACCGAACAGAAGCGATCGCTGTTAGCGAATCCTGAGTTCTTCAACCTCTGATGCCGAAAGGCGTTGAGCACCGGCACCACTACTAAATTCCCTAGCCGCAAGGGAATGGAGAGTTCTTCAACCTCTGATGCCGAAAGGCGTTGAGCACTCCTACAAAACGGTTTACCCTTCAAGCGTTTGCTGCTGTTCTTCAACCTCTGATGCCGAAAGGCGTTGAGCACGCCCAAAGCATTTTTAAGCCGCTCTGAAACTTTGTAGGTTCTTCAACCTCTGATGCCGAAAGGCGTTGAGCACGCGCTATTTGCGTCTTCTCAAGTCAGCGCTCAAACGTTCTTCAACCTCTGATGCCGAAAGGCGTTGAGCACGATGGATATTATCGAGCGCTTTATACTGGGATGGTAGCGTTCTTCAACCTCTGATGCCGAAAGGCGTTGAGCACGCAAGTTACTTATTGCCAGATGAAACCCATAGCAAGGAGTTCTTCAACCTCTGATGCCGAAAGGCGTTGAGCACTGGAAGATCTGGTACTGAAGGTGAAAAGCTACTTGAAGTTCTTCAACCTCTGATGCCGAAAGGCGTTGAGCACAAACCGGGTCTAAAACTGATGAACCGCCTGCCTCTCGTTCTTCAACCTCTGATGCCGAAAGGCGTTGAGCACACCCTCTACGGCATTGAGCGCCACGCCAGGGCTAGCGGTTCTTCAACCTCTGATGCCGAAAGGCGTTGAGCACGTAGTCAGCCGCAACAAATAAGACTGTGCAATGGTGGTTCTTCAACCTCTGATGCCGAAAGGCGTTGAGCACGACAATGGTGAGATCAAGCGGTGTCGGGTGCAGCAGGACGTTCTTCAACCTCTGATGCCGAAAGGCGTTGAGCACAAACTAGATTCTTCTGATTCATTTAGGTAAGGCATGGTTCTTCAACCTCTGATGCCGAAAGGCGTTGAGCACGAGAAAATGCTAGGGGGTGGAGGCAACGAAACAAACGTTCTTCAACCTCTGATGCCGAAAGGCGTTGAGCACTAATCTGAGTCTTCACTTCCGCTTCGACACTGGCTGTTCTTCAACCTCTGATGCCGAAAGGCGTTGAGCACACAAGTTGACGACGCTCTAGAATGGGCAGACCTTTGTTCTTCAACCTCTGATGCCGCAAGGCGTTGAGCACAGTGACTTTAAGCTGTTGCAACGCGAGTGCGATCGTTCTTCAACCTCTGATGCCGCAAGGCGTTGAGCACTAGTTGCCAGGATTGGCATTGAAAATAGCGCCAAGAGGTTCTTCAACCTCTGATGCCGCAAGGCGTTGAGCACTAGATTGTTCAAGTAGGTGTTTTCGCCAGAAATTTATTCCCCAACCTCTGTTGCCACAAGGCGTTAAATAAAATCGCTTGAAGGATTTAAAGGGCAATCCTTTAAGGGCTTGCCAAGCTTAATCAAGCTGCGATCGCAGCATTCAGGGTGAGTTAGACACCACCATTCAATTGGTTGCAACCTAACTGCGCTGCGACTCGCAGCATTCTATGTGAGCGTCTACCCAGATGCCCAATAACCCTGAATGAACAAGGAGACTAACATGGCTCGTAACAATGCACGTAAACCCTCTCTGATCGATGCCGCAACGCATCACCTCAACGGTGAAGTCCAGGTACGCATGGTCTTCAATACCCTGCAAGAACTGACCGGACGGGCACTTGAAATCAAAGCGTCTAGCCAGAAGAAAGACTTTGACTGGCAGAAGTTCAAGGCAGCCTTTGAACGGCAGTATGGCAACTTGAGCCTGGATGAACTGATGGCAGAAGCAGAGAAATTCGGCTTTGCTACCGTTGAGGCGGTCAGAGCCGAACGCCAGAAGCAACTGGCAAACTTCTACAAACGGCAAAAGGCATACAAAGCAGCCGTAGCACAGAATCAGCGTCAAGCCGATGACGACTACGACTTTGAAGCCGCCTGATGCGCTCACTGCCCTGTAATCCCACAGGGCAACTCAACTGGCATGAAGCTGGTTGAGTTTTTTACCCACCCACCCACGCCTTCAAAAGGAGTGAGAAATAGGTAGATTATTCTCTGACATCCGTATCTTCCTCACTGGTTTCCTCGGAATGCATTAAATTCACTCCAATTCCCAAGGCTCCAAACTGGGAAAGTAATCCCTGATCAATCAATGGTTTCTCATTCGCGATCGTTGGCTTTGAGGGTTGTTCAATTTCGCTCGGTGGTTTCCTTGCTTGAAATCGCGACTCTGTAGAAAATTGCTCAGGCTGCGTAGGTTGATTGTCTATTGATGAACTCCTGTTCTCCGTCGTAGACACGGACAACAAAGCCTCTCCCACCTTTGCCGGAACGCTTAAGCCCGATTTCTGCATCTCTCGCTCAATCAGCGCTAGATCGCCGAGGAGCCTGTAGTAAGCGCGAATCAATTCTTGCTCCAACCGATCGCGCATCGCTGGCTCCGGTTGGGCTTGAGCATAGACTTGCCACAGAAGCGATCGCCACAGGTAGCAATACCGCAACGCCGCTTCCACTCCATCACTCATACAGCGGAACTCCGGTCGATGCTTGAGGTAATCCGTAATCCATTCAAATTCTGGCAATGCCCTCACCAAAAACCGATAGCCGTTTGTGTTGCTTCCAGCCGCATCATTTGCAGATTTGCTCATTCTTGCCAAACCCATAATCGTGAATCTCCTAATTCCCGGCTCGGTACATGCTCTGTACCTCCCTTGCACCATAAGTCGCCCTTGGGAAATTCACACCTGCTGACTCGGTGATTTCTACTCTGCCGATCAGCAGAATCCTAACTGCCATTGCCAATCTCGTCTCAACTACCGTTGCCACTGCTCGGATGTTTCGCAATAACTTCCGATGGCAGAACTCCACCCTGGCTGGCTAATCCCAGATTTGATCACACTGGATGATGAATACCAGGGCAGATATACGCTCTGGCGCAACACTCTAGAAACTGGCAACGCCACAGCAAATATTCCACAAACCACTTTCCTTTCAATCGGGGATGCTGGCTTTGATAAAGGACTGGCAATGCTCACCACTTGCCTAGATGCCATTCCGCCCAACGGCTTGTCTGCCAGTCACACCTTGCCTTACTTGATTGACTGGCTGCTGTTTGCCCTTGGACATCCCAGCACTCCCCAGTGCCCCAGTGAACCTCACGGTTGTCCCGGTGCCAGCGATCGCCTGCTCAAAACCTTTGAACTGGAACTCCTGCTCCGCTGCCCTGCCGATTACTTTGGACATCTGCTGGCGGTTCAGGGTTATGGACAGTCCAAGCGCAGTTCTACCCGATTTTACCCGACCTTTCCCAGGGTCGCGAGAGCGATGGCAACAGCGTCGGTTGCGACTGCCATCTACCGTTCCCAGCAGCAACCTCCATTTCATGCAGTTGACCCCTGCATCGGCACTGGCAGATTGTGTTTGGAGCTATCCAACACCTGCCGCAGCCTGACCGGATGGGAACGCGACCCATTCTTGCTGGCAACCGCCACCGTCAACTTCCTGCTCTACGCTCCTGATTTTGCCCTACCGATTCCGCAATTGGGAGGCGATCTGATTGTCGGAGATGCCCTATCCGGTCTGGGGCGTTCGTTTCTGTACCCAGAGCGAATCTATGACCAATGCCCGGTCGCCACCCTACCCGCGCTCTCACCCACGCTCCGCTCTAGTAAGTCCAGTCAGGAAACCAACCATCCCGCTGGCTCTGCTCAACTCAGCTTGTTTTAAGAGGTGTCCCATGTTCGACAGCCAAACCGATCATTTACATGACTGGCTGCAACTATTCCAGCAGTGTGCCACGCCTGAACCCGTTTCTACTCCCTGCCTGCCTACCATCGCGATCGCCAATCCACCCTACGCCGATCTAAAAACAGAGTATCAAGACAACATCGACCATTATCTGTTTGCCCATCGCTGGCATTGCCGAGACAACAACCTCATCGAACGCACGGATCGCGTGCAGAAAAAAGTCAGAGCTGAAGTGTTGTTTATTGAACGCTGCGTCAGATCGGTTCAACCCGGTGAAGTCCTCTGCTTCCTCTTACCCAATGGCATTCTATCCAATCCTGAACATCAAGCATTCCGGCGCTGGTTAGCAACCGAAATGGTCGAAATCATCGCTTCCATTCAATTACCGCCCGAACTCTGGCAGATTGAGTGCAGTACCGGACTGGTGACCAGTATCCTGTTACTCCAGCGGAGAACTGGCTCTGAATCAGAAGACTACGACATCTTCATGGCGGTCTGTGAAAACTGTGGGTTTGATAGTCGAGGTAGAAAGATTTGTCGTAAGGATGATCAGGGCAACTCAACCGAGGAAGTAAACGATGACCTACCCAGTATCATCCAGCGCCTTGTCCAATTCCTTCAGCCAAAATGCGAACCGCAACCCCAACCTGTCCAACCGTTAACCGCTGCTCAAATTCTGGCTGAAGCAGGTCTGACCGTTACAGCGTCAACGACCACCCCAAAGAAATCTGGTAAACAACCCCGTCCAGTCTGGCTGGTCACGGGACGAGTGGAACCCTTTCGCCAAATGCTGTATGACTTGGGCGGAAAAACTCGCTTTACCGGGCGCAACACCTTTAGCTTCTGGAATGACCCCACCGATGACATTGCTGAAGAGATTGGAATCTATGGTGAGTCCAGCTTAGAGGATCAGGTTGCTCATCGGGATACGCGATCTCTGGAACGATCTGAGCGTTTGGATGACCGTGCCATTAAACATAGTGATGCCAGTGATGCCGCTTATCAACGCTCCAATGCTGCTGTAGAAGGGATTCCTCTGGGGCAACCCATTTTAGTGGGGCATCATAGCGAACGACATCACCGTCGAGCGCTAGAGCAGTCCAACAGTGCCATGCGAACATCGGTGGATGAATCCGCCTATGCCCAACATCTGGCGGGGAAGGCAGAGAGTAGCCGCCATCAAGTCGAAAAACGGCAGTCGATTGAATACATGGGCAATCGCCTGGAGGACGCACACCGTCAAGCCAGAGTCGCGCAAGCACTACTAGCTGAAGACCCGAACCACCACAAAGCACAGCTTGATTTGCAAGATGCTCAAGCGGCAATTGAACATTGGCAAAAAGAAATTGAAAGTGCGGGAGGAATGCTCAGTCAAGCAATGGTTCAAGTTGGTGATTGGGTTAAGTTTTGCGGAAGTTGGCATGAAGTGAGTCGCGCCAATCGCAAATCGGTCACGGTTAAAAACTGGTTAGGCTGCCCCGAACTAACCTATTGCATTGCTTATCACAAACTAGAAGGACATCGTTCCAGCACAAGCTCAAACCATTGATTTTTATAGCCTTCAGATGTACATGGGATGAACATCTGACTCACTTATCAGGTTCACCCCATGTACTCAGAATGAACGTACCCAGTCCATTTTGAGTACATGAACGCAACACGCTTGAGCTTTTTGGTGCCTCACGCTGTACACGACATGGCACTAGCTTGTACACACTCATCAACGACCAGCGGCAGCAAGCCATGTTCTCGCTAACCAGAGAAAAATAAAGATAACAAAATCCTCCCAACTGGCAGAGGAATTCAATTGGACGGTCATGGATACTCAAAACAACCCATTTGAATCTCTTCGTTATTCGTGATGGCAACTCAAGCAACTCATTCAGATAAACCAGGGGTAATCCCGACGATGAATCGGCAAGCATATATCTGCCTGTTGGAAATGGCTCAAACCTGTCAGCAAATGAATCAATCAATCCAGACGATCGCCCACCAAACATGCCTAACTGAAATCGAGCGATCGCAACTCAACCAGATCGACCAGCAGCTTAGCGATCTCAGGCAGGCGCTTAAACAACTGGGCTTCACCCTGGTTGGAGTCACTCCCCAAAATCTCAATCTACCCACCGCTGAAACCAGTTATCCTGCATCAACCTCGGTGCAATGATTGGCAAACAAGTGAAAGGACGGGATTTTGGTGGCTGCGTCCGGTATGTGCTGGAAAAAGAAAACGCAGAACGAATTGGCGGCAACCTGCTGGGAGAAACTGCCCAGGAAATGACCGCCGAGTTCAATGCCTTTCGGTCTTTGAACGTTCGCCTGAATGTCGTGGTCTACCATGCCACCCTCTCTGTCCCTGCCCAGGAATGGCAAACCGATCAGCAATGGCGGGCGATCGCAGCAGACTATCTGCAAGGAATGGGGTTCCAAGACTGCCAGTACCTGATTGCTCGCCACAATGACCAGCAGCACGACCATATCCACATCATTGCCAGCCGCATTCGCCTTCCCGATGGCAAAACCGTTTCTGATAGCTGGGATTACCGCCGCTCCGAAACCCTAATCCGAGAATTGGAGCAAGAGTACAACCTCACCTCCACTCCATCCAGCCGCGATCGCTTGGAGCGTGCCCCGACCACAGGCGAAATGCGAAAGTTCAGGCGAGAGCAGCAAGCCTTTGAACAGGGCGATCGCCCCACTCTCCCCACAGATCCCACCCGCACAACGCTGCAAACCCTGATCAGCCAACTTAGTAACTCTCACCCCTCCTTCACAGAACTCATTACCCAGCTACAGAGCCAGGGCGTTGAAGTGCGACTGACCCAAACCAAAGCTAACCAGTGGGGCATCTCCTACCGATTTCAAGGGCAACAATTCAGCGGTACTCAGCTTGGTAAAGCCTACACCTTCAATGGACTGCAACACCACCAAGGAATTCACTATGAACCCATCCGAGACGATGTCACCCTCCTCGCTGCTGCTCGACCTGCAAACGAATCAACAGCAATTGATCCAACAACAGCAACAACTGATGCAGCAAGTGAGCGAGTTAACTACCTTTGTCCACCAGTCCCATCAGTCGCAGACGACCAGCCTGGAAGCTTATCACCAAGACTTCAATCAGGTATTAAGCGACTTTCTGATGCAATTGTCCAATACCTTAACGAGCAAGCCCTCAAACTCCTTGCAGACCCAATTAGACAAATTACTGAAAGCCTTACACAGTTTACAGACGCAACTTCAAGCAACGCTGCAACAGCAAATCGACTCCGAACAGCACTTACTGACCAATATGACCAACTTGCAGACCAGCTTGCTCAAGGACGAACAGGCTTCCTAAATCAATCTAAACAAGACTCTGTAGATTCTCAACAATCAACTAATCCACCAAAACTCTACAAATTTAAGCCAACCCTATCTGCCAAACAAAACCAACTGGAACTGTAATGCCATCAAAATTGGAGTTGACTCATGACTCAACATCGACACCACATCATCGAGCATTCTCATCAGACTCGATGTCCTGCTTGCCATAGCGTTAAAATTCAAACTGCGGCTCAAGTCTGGGCTGAAGGCACCACCTACGGCAACCATCAGGGCTATGCCTTATCGGTAGGTAAAATCCGCGCTCGCTCCGTCTACCAAACTGAGTTAGCTGCCCAAGTGAATCCGCCCATCAAACCTGAGATTGCCCAATTACCGTTTGTCCTCTGGCTGCTCTACTGGATGCCGGGATGGATCTGGGATCTGTTCTACTGCCTCACTGGAGGCATGAGCCAACCCCAGTACGTCAGGTTGGTCATCACAAAATTCATCACTTTAGTGATTGTCAGTCTGTTGATCTTTGGACTGCAAACACTGATCAATCTCCCCAGAGACCAACAATATGAGCGAGATCTGCGCCGCTGGCATAACACATTCGTGTGTGCTGATTGCGGCACTTGCTTTGTCAAAAAGTAGTTGACGTTCAACAGATACCCTTTATCCCCCACTTGGTAGAGGCTGCTTGGGAGATGATATTTCATCCACATCTACGCTATTTCTAAAGCATCTACCCTTCGCTACCGCGCCTCTGGACGTGACGTTGTTCACTTCTAGCGATGCTTCCATGCACTCTACAAACCTCAATCAGTTCATCTATCCCATTTTCTGTTGATGCCGAGGATTTAGCTGAACAAGCACAATCCGTTCTAGATGAATTAAATCGGCGACGGGAACCGGATCAACCTCAGTACAGCCTGGAGCAGGTGCAACAAGCCCTCACTGGCTGGCTTCAGGAAAGCCTGGAGCAACTCCTGGAAGAAGCGGTTTATCACTGCTGCACAGGTCCCCGTCACTATGCCGTCAACCGGGATGACTTCCACACTCATTTGCAACGAGCGATCCTTTGTCCAAACAGCCATCATGCAACCTCTAGAGTCCCATCAACTTAAACAAACCTTGCGGAAATTCCTCAATCGCATTGGTTTCAGAACAGGGAGTACTATCTGGTTGCGAGTGTCCTGGAACCATCCACTGGAAGCTGCCCCGTCTGCCTGGAGCCGTTATCAAACTCGGAGTGGAAAAAACCAGCTACGGCATTATCTGCTCAGAGGAGTGGTCACTGGTAAAGGTTTGATTGCTCAACTTTGTGAATGGCAGGGACGGGATGCCAATGGTAAAGCCTGCTGGAAACCGAGTGCTGGAGGCAAACGGCGTGGCTTCATGCATCTGCTGAAGCTCTCGCTGATGGGCGCAACCGTGAGCTTTTACCCTAACCAACCGCAAGATGGTATTCATAACCGGGATGTTCGGCGTTGCTATTGCCTGTTCTACGAAATCGATTCTCTTCCCCTACTTGAGCAACACGCGACGCTGGAGCGAGTCAAACGACAAACGGGATTGCACCCTGCCGCCGTGGTCTACACCGGTGGAAAGTCCCTCCACGTTTACTTTCGGCTCAACCAGCCTGCTTCGCCGAAACAGTGGTTGTGGCTCAACCGCAAGTTGACCGTCGTTGTCGGAGCCGATGCTGATCCAGCGATCTGCAATGTTGCTCGTGCTATGAGGCTACCAGGCATGATGCGCCGCAAATGGCTAGGAGAGCGCTTGGATGACCCCGTGCCAATTACGCTGGATATCGACTCCGACCATCAGTACAGCCTCAAGGAGATGAACCAAGCATTGAATGCCACTGGTTTGTTCCCGCATGGACTCTCGGAGCAACGTTGGCGAACTTGGGTGAGACTACTACGCAAGGCAAAGACCAACGATACTGTTGATCCTTACCATGCGGTGCTTGATGCCGACCTTTCCACCCGTCCCGACTGGCAACCAACCGTAGGACGGGCAGGGGACACAGCCCATGACCCTTCAATCATGCCCCAAGGACGACGCGATAGCGGCATGTTGTCATCCTTTTATTCCGCTTCGGTTTCTAGCGGTCTGCCTTTGGTAATCTGTCTAACTCAAGCGGATCAGCAGCTCTTGCAACAGGGCGAAAGTGAAGGCAATCGTAACAATGCAGGCTACAAACTGGCGCGTAATCTGATTGGCACCGCCGAGTTACTCGATGGTGAGGCTATTCGCTATTATCCCAGCCACGATGACTTGTTCGCTCAGTATTGCGATCGCTGCACCCCTCAACTAGATGCTGATGAAGCCGCCGCAATTTGGCAAAGTGCCAGCCGTACTCCCGCTAGTGCCAGTCGGACGCTTGATTCCATCTTGAGCAGTATCGCTTGGTGGCAACGGCAGGAAAAATGGCAGCCAGTCCGCGATCGCCCCCGTAAAAGACGCTTTATTGCTCAGGCGTAACCTGTTTGATTAATCCATGATTGCTCAATCTCAGTCTTTACCACCTTGTAGTCCTCCAGCTTTACGGGATTATCAATATCAGGTGATTGCCGATTTGCGGACTGCCATTCGGGAGGGGCATCGTCACTGCCTGTGTTATTTACCCACGGGTGGGGGTAAAACGGTAGTCGCGGCTCAAATCACTCACAGTGCTGTGAGCAAACAAAAGCGGGTGATTTTTCTGTGTCACCGTGATCCCTTAGTGACTCAGACCACTGCTACGTTTGAGCAATTTGGCATTCCCACTGGAATTATCAAATCGGGCTATCCGGTGAACCTGGACGCACTTGCACAAGTGTGCGCGGTACAAACCCTGGCGACAGGTAATTACCCTCTACCCGATTGGGATCTCTGTATTCTAGATGAATGCCACAGCACCACCTTCTTCAAGTTCGTGCAGCAATTGTTTGAAGCCAGTCAGACTAATCGCCGCAAGATCATGATTGGGCTGACTGCAACCCCGTTTCGTCTAGGTAAACAATCGCTGGATGAGTTTTACACTACCCTTGTCAAAGGACCGACTCCCAAAGAACTGATCCAGCGGGGATATCTGGTGCCCCCTCGCTATTTTGGCTTCAAACAACTGGATTTGAGTAAAGTTGGAGTTAACCGTCGCACTGGAGATTACAACGAAAAAGAACTCGAACGCGCCCTGAATCTGCACACCCTGAATCACCAACTCGTTGAGCAGTATCAGCACATTGCCCTAGGACGGAAAGCGATCGTGTTTGCCGTTGGGATTGATCACTCCAAAGCGATCGCCCAGGCATTTCAGGCAGCAGGAATTGCGGCTCAACATCTCGATGGAGCCATGTCCACCCCTAAACGACAGCGACTCTACTATGCCCTTAAAACGGGTGAAGTACAGGTTGTGACCAGTGTGGGTACGCTGACGGAAGGCTTTGATGAACCCTCCCTGGAATGCGTCGTTCTGGCACGACCG
The DNA here is from genome assembly GCF_040830845.1 of Sivoneniella epilithica UHCC 1019. NCBI lineage: Bacteria > Bacillati > Cyanobacteriota > Cyanophyceae > Leptolyngbyales > Leptolyngbyaceae > Sivoneniella > Sivoneniella epilithica. The sequence continues at coordinate 110,315 of NZ_JBFPDP010000008.1, read as the reverse complement.
ACTCTCAGCCGTGCTCTGTACGTTCAGATGGTCGGTCGAGGGCTGCGGTTGTCGCCAGCAACGGGTAAAACAGATTGCATCATCTACGATTTTGGCACTGGGAACATCAAACGCTTTGGCAGAATCACCGATCATCAGCCGATCGTGTTGCAGCCCAAGAAACAGCGAGAGTCAGACCAAGAAGCCCCGCTCAAGCAATGCCCGAATTGCAGTGCCTTGATCCGGCTGTGGCATCAGAACTGTCCTGAATGTGGCTATGTCTATGAATCGATCCTGGAAGAGGTTCCGATCGAAGACGTAATCGAACTACTGAACGAGGAAGAATTGGAGCAACGGACATTCCTGCATCAGCAATACCAGCTTGCTTTTGAGCGAGGATATAAACCGGGTTACGCCGTGATGCGATTCAAAGAACAATATAGTTATTTCCCGGCTGGCTGGTGGAGTTTTGGGGCAGTGTTCGGTAGCCATCCGACAGGTGTGCAAAAAGCACGCTATCGCAAGTATTTGAAAGAGATCGCTCAACGGCATGGACATGATCAGCAGTGGATTGACCGATACATGCAGCTTGAGTTCGGTCATGGTTTCTTACCAACTCTTTCCCTCGCTGAAATGGCGGATGCTGGCTGATTCGCGACTGCTGATCCTAGGTGTCCTCTTCCAACTCAGCCATGACCACATCTCTTGCCGACCTAATCCCGATTGACCGAAATCGCCTGATCCAGGCATACGCTCGAATGCACTACACCAAACTACATCGAGCACCGAAAGCAGCCCAACAACAGACATTCTATGGCTGGCAAATCACAGCCACAATGCTGCAACTCAGCTATCCCACTCTAGATGTGAATGATCCACGCTTTCAGCAAGAATTGAAGCAGCGTGTCTATCAATGGTGGGCAGTCAAAGGAGCCAAAGGCAAAGGTGTGGATTGGTAGTTGCAAAAATGCTACCGCACTCCAGTGGTGATGTTGTTTAACTCACTGCTATGACAATCACAGCAACCGTTCAGCCGATTCACTTGATCGTCTCGCCTGAGTGCCTGCCTGCCCTACACAAACTGCGAATTCATACCCTGCTCGATCTGCTGCACTACTATCCTCGCGATCACGTTACCTATCACGGGGTCACGATTCCAGAAGCCAGAGCCGGAGATCAAGTCATGATCACGGGCAAAATTCAGCAGCACCGCATCTTGACCCCGAAAAACGGCAGACTGACTGTCCAAAGCTGGATTGTGACGGATAAAACTGAAAATGCGATTCGCGTCACCCAATTTCATCATGGTTCCAGCTATCAATCGGAGCAGTGGCGAACCGAGCAGCACCAGTTTTATCGTGCTGGTAGAACTGCTATTGTCACAGGTAAAGTCAGGCAAGATGACTATACAAGAGCACTGACAATCGAGGCAACGGAAGTAAAAGTTGCTGATCTGGCTGGAAAGCCAGCTATGACCAAAGACAACTTGATTCAACCCATTTATGCCTTGACCAAAGGGTTAAATGCAGAAACTCTGCGGGATTGTATTCGAGCAGCATTGGACTATTCAGAACTAACCGACCCACTACCTAAAAAGCTGCGGCAACACTATGACTTGATGGAACTGAGTCAGGCGATCGCTCACATTCACTTCCCCTCCAATCCACAAACTCTATCCGCTGCCCGCCATCGTCTAGTCTTCGATGAATTCTTCTACCTGCAATTGAGGTTGCTGAAGCGAAGAGCCGCTTTGAAACAAGTCCAACGAGAAGCCCTATCTACACCAACCACCTTGCTAAAGCAGTTCTACATCGCCCTGCCCTTCAAGTTGACCGGGGCACAACAGCGAGTGATTGATGAAATCTTGTCTGACCTGGCAAAACCCTACCCGATGAATCGACTGGTTCAAGGAGATGTCGGGGCTGGCAAGACCGTAGTGGCTGTGGCAGCGATTTTAGCTGCAATCCAGTCTGGATATCAAGCCGCGCTGATGGCTCCGACTGAAGTACTTGCAGAACAGCATTTTCACAAGATTGCCCAGTGGTTCAAGTCCCTCCAGTTGCCCGTTGCCCTGCTGACGGGTTCGACTCCCACTGCCCAACGCCGGGTTATCCATGCAAATCTAAGATCGGGTCAACTACCCCTGTTGATCGGCACCCATGCTCTAATTCAGAAAGCCATTCAGTTTGATCGGCTTGGGTTAGTTGTGATTGATGAGCAACACCGCTTTGGCGTGCAGCAGCGGCTCAAGTTGCAGCAGAAAGGGAACCATCCCCATGTTTTGAGCATGACAGCGACCCCGATTTCCCGCACCCTTGCACTGACATTGCATGGCGATTTAGATGTCAGCCAGATTGACCAATTGCCACCCGGACGTAAGCCCGTGTTGACCAGAGTGCTAACCGAGAAACAGCGACACCAGGTAAAAAGAGTGATGCAGCGGAATCTAGCGTTGCACCGCCAGGTCTATGTGATTTTGCCGTTGGTAGAACAGTCCGAGAAGTCTGACCTACAATCGGCGATCGCAGCCCACCAAACCTACCAACAGCAGTTCAGTCAATACCGGGTGGGTTTGCTGCACGGTCGCATGAGTGCCGAGGAAAAGCAGAGTGCAATTGCCCAGTTTCGAGATCATCAAACGCACATCCTGGTCTCCACCACTGTCATTGAAGTCGGTGTTGATATTCCGAATGCCACCGTGATTGTAGTTGAACATGCTGAGCGGTTTGGCTTGTCCCAACTCCATCAGCTACGGGGACGAGTCGGCAGAGGCAATGCTCAATCCTATTGTCTGCTAATGAATACCTCCACCTCTGATGAAGCGAGAGACCGACTCAAGGTGCTAGAGCAGACACAAAATGGGTTTGTGCTTGCCGAAGTGGACATGCAACTCCGAGGAACCGGAGAAGTACTGGGTACGGCTCAAGCTGGATTACCTAAATTTGCCCTTGCAGACCTGATAAACGATGCTGGCGTGTTGGAGCAAGCGCGGAAAGCGGCTGAATTGGTAATGCAAAGAGGAAGCTGCTTGCAATGCTGGAATGATTTGGTGGCGGAGATACACCGCCGTGATCGCCACAAACTGGATGATGGGTCAACGCTTAATTAGCGACCGCTTTTTATGCGTGATAAGTTTCCAAACATTGAGTTGTAGTCATGTACATAATTTATACGGGACAACAAGTTATTGTTCATACTGGCGGTGTCACCATTCGAGGAATCGTTCAGCAAATTCAGCCTAATTTATGGGGTGAACCGTGCTATTTAATTCGTGATCAGTGGTATTGCCAAAAAGTTTACCCTGATCCAAACAATAAACCGAGGTCACAATGGTTTCTTGGCAAGCTCTACACCGAACCATCTGACCCGCCTGTTCTACTGGTCAAATATGAAGGTGAAAAATTTCAACAGTCGTATTTAGTGTTGAAATTGACCCAACCCTTTGACACTTTAGCTGACGGTGATTCAAGCCTTCAGGGGTTGTCCAGATTAGTAGAAGATCTAAGCGAGTTCAACCTTAGACATCTGATTACGGTAGCCAATGGATTGCTATGGTCGGAAGAGACTGAAAAACTTGTCCATCAGTTTGTTGCTCAACGATTGCAGCCTTTGATCAAAAAGGATATTCTGTGAATGGTTTAAGCAACGTGAAAGGCTACCGCTCCTCATGCTTGATCATCTACATGAGGCTTTTTCCCATGAACCACTACCTCAACTTCACCTTGATTGGCAAAGACGGTCGATTTCATGTACTGCTACCCTGGCAAAACGTATATTCTGTTGGGTTTAACGAGATCGACTCTCACCTGCAAACGGTAGTACCAGAAGCCGTGTTCAATCTCACCCGCCAACTAAAACTATCTGCACACCAGCCTGAATCGAGCAGCGTCGATTTTCATACCTGGCAGCGACAGCAAAAAATACAGAACTTTGAAGCTTATCAGCAACGCCTCTCGGCACTCATTGGTGGTGTGGTGCAACAGGTTGGCATCAGCACCACAGGTCTGACCTATCTTGTCATCGCTCATCCTGATACTCAACACACTTTTCGCGTTGCCGCAGAGCCAATCACAGACTCTACTCGTGTCGGATATTTGAATATCACCGAACAGCAACCCAATTCAGAAGAAACGAACGATCTGTTCAGAGCTTCGTAGCTTCAGGGAATAAATTTAAGGGTGTACGTTGGTGTCGCTACCGCGCTTTTGAGCCTGACGATTGATGGCTCAAACCCTATGACGTATTTGAATTTTCAACGATTGCAAAATCCACTCGAGTTAGGTTGGTTATGGATGCTTGAGTTCAATATTCCCATGCCAAAACCTAAATCACATCAAGCTCTGAAACAGGTAGAAGCCGCCCAATTTGAATCTGAAGTCGAAGCCCGTCGTGATTACTATCAAGTGGGTGGGAGGTGGTAACAATGTCGAAATCAATTTCTCCCTCTATTGCCATAAGATCGCTCAAAGGCATCAGCATTCTAGCCGCGCAAACCTGGCGACACTTGACTGGGGCTGAAACTCCAGAGCAAGAAACCGAAGTGCTGGAACAACTCTGGTTTCTACAAGACAGTCAGGAAGCCGCGATCGATGCCCATGCCGAACTTGTGGATCAGATTGATGCTGAACTAGCAGCTATCAAAGCCAGGATGGAACACCTGGTCAAAGTTCATGTTGTCGAGATCGATCGCTTGACCCGCTGGCGAGAAAATCTGGATTGCACCGTGTTACAACTCAACGAATCAGGACTGATTACCTCCGAAGCCGTTGGGCAGCAGCGCCGAATTCGGATCAAATTCAATCCACCTGCTTGTGAAGTCCTGGACATGAGCCAAGTGCCCACCGAGTATATCAGGGTCAAAATGATTGAAGAACAGCGAGTTGATAAAGCTGCCGTGAAAGATGCCTGGAAACAGGGTATTCCCGTCGCCGGAACGCACGTGGAACGGAAGCGTAAAGTAGTTTATGAACTCGCGCCCACTAGCCTGGAAAGAATGAAGGCATCGGTTTAATCACCAACTCATGGGGCATTAGAACCTGTGTTTGATGCCCTTTTGCATTTCATCATCCCCTATGACTACACCGAATGAATGGCTCACCCTCGAAGCTGCCGCTAAAGCCACCCAAACCGATGTCGCAATCCTAGAGGACTGCCTGAAAACAGAGCCGGAGAAACAGTTTCACAAATATGGGTTGCTGTACGATCGCGAACGGCGAGAGAGCGGCAAAACTGCCTACCTGCAACAATTAGAACCTACTCAACCAGAACCATTTCAAACCCGCAAGCCTGCCTGTGAAGTCAGCGATCGCGCTTATACCTGGGATAACACCCCAGTTCGATTAGAAATTCTCTGGCTACCCTCAACTGATGGGCAAGACCGCAAGGTGTTGATCAGCGCCACTAGCTACGACGACTTTCCCGTATCTGACCTGATTGCGGCAACTCAACTTGACGCACTTCCTGCCCCACTATTGGCATTGCTGGAGGAGCTAAAAGCTGATTTGCCGGTTCGCAAACTGCGTTATCAACAACAGTCGAAAGAACAGAAACCAGTGAGTCGCCCTGTATCCCTTAAATCTGCTACATCCATATCAATGCCAGTGCCCGCAAACTCCAAACCCTCCACCCAAATCAAACTATTTTGACAATGACCATCCCTGATGAACCCAAAGTCCTGGTGTTGCTTGAAACGCAGCAGCACTGGGTCAAACAAAGTATTGCCCAAAATGACGAGCTACTCCGCGAATTGTTCAAAGTCCTGCATCCTAAGTTTGCGGAAGCCGATATCAAGCGAGACAACGGCAGCATTGAAATCATTCCCCGCAAAGGCACCAAGGGACATCGCCCTGCCCCTAAAGTCCTTGCCCTGCTGGATGCATCCCCCACTGAAATTGACCCCGCGATCGCTACTTGCATCGCCCTACAACAGCTTGAACTGGCAGCAGGACTTGACCCTCAAAACGCCAAGCCTTTAAGTCAGCAAATCGAAACCGCGATCGCCCAATCAGAGCAATGGCGACAGCAAATCAAACAGACCCTTGATCGGCTTGAAACGGCACCCAGTTCCTCCATTATTGCTATTGGGTTCTGACCATGACCATTCCGACTGATAGCCAGGATGCCATTTATCGGCTGCGGACGTTTCAACCGAGTGCGGTGCTGCATCGCCAGGATGCCCTCGAATTTCTCCAGCGTCGTTTTTTGACCTATCGTTTGCTGGAACTCTACCAGACCTTCTTTCCCGACAAATTCATTAGCAGTCAGTCATCTATCTACCCCAGGCAAGGAACAGAAGAAGACACTCATAGCGATCGCGACCTGGAGTTTTTCAAATGGCTCGATATGAAACTGCCAATCTCCTGGTGGATGATCGAGCGGGCTGAAGACTGCCTCATCCACCGCTTTCCATTGGTCGATATGGGGATTGACTGGCACGAAGAAGGAGCACTTGAAACGCTGAAAAGTGAATGGAAATTCCTGTTGCCTTTTATCCAAGACGGACGCTACTGGCTGGAATCAATTGACCCCGATGGCATGGAGTGGTACGAAGCTGAAGCTGGCGTTCGGCTCAACGCCATTCAGCACCCAGATCACGTCTCACTCAAACACTTGCGTCGCCACTGTAACTCGCTGATTTCGCCTCTGAAATTTCTGCCGATGGTACTGGCGGTGCTGGAAAAATCCACGGGCAACCTCTGGCTGGACTCGACCAATAATGAAGCCTTCTACGGCTGCGAATGCGAAACCACACTGCCCTGGGCGGAAGACTCCTTGCGATACCTGGAACGGGAATGGCACCGCGCCAACCGCTACCTGAACTTGTGCCAAGAGTTTTCTGGGTGGCTCAACCAGGATTTAACCCCCCGCTTTCAGAAAGTGCTGAACTTATGGAATCAACCCTATCCCAAAAACTGACCTCAACAGATTTACAAACCATTGAAACAGAACTTCTGCGCGATCTGCTCTCCAATCCTCTGCAAGGCTGGAAAGAATTGGATGCCGCCATCCTTATTTCTAAAGGCAGATACTTCTATCAACGCCGCGATGGTAGCCATCCTGAAACCTACACCTACAAATCCCTATCTCCAGCGACCATCAGCGCTGCCTTCAATACCCAAACCTCTGACTCAGACTGGCTGCTGCCAGGAACTGTGCAAGTGGTGCGGCATGGGCGCAATGTGACAGGCAGTTGGGCAGTCCTGTGGATTCCACCTGGTCAGCAGACAATGACCCTGGAAGACCAAGCCCATCTGACGACTCCGTTACCGGGAATGCTCATGATTGGCATGGAGCAGAAGTATTGGATCACCGCGATCTCCACGAAAGAGCTTGAGCAATCTGCTCGTTGCTATCATGCGCCTCTGCCCAACATTTACGACGCTGGACAGGTTTGCTGGGGCAACAATCAACCTCCCACTGCCACTCCTCAAACTATCGCATCTGCCTGGGATTTGTTTATCACCAGCCCATTCAACACCCATCTAGTGATGGGCAAATCTAGAAAGCATCACGGTAATGTCTGTGCTCAACTTCAAAGCCTGCATCGACGCAAGACCTATCCCGTGAATGACCTGTTACCGATGGGTCATCCCACCTGGACTGTAGAGAAATGGGTTAATCACATCATTGGAGTAGACCATGACTGAGTTAAGCACTGATTTAATTGGCTATAAATTTGTTCAACAGTTGCCACTACCAACCCACACTAGCACCGGATTAGAATATCTGATTGGTGGCAATGGGATTTTTGCCAGAGCCATACGACCCGGACTCGAAGTCCTCATGCCGATCGCTCGTACCCAACCGATCAAAGGATTAGTAACCATTACCCCTTTTGTGGCGATCGAGCCAAAAGTTCCTGAAGCCCTACTGATTGAAATGTGGCGGCGATCGTGTCAGGCATGTGCTGATCCTAATAACCCGCTGGAGATTCTGTTTCATCTGTTGTGGGTAGAAGAAGACTGGCAATTGGTTGTGCCAGAACAAGAGCAAGGTAGGTTCCATTGCCGTCCAATTCGCATTGATGGCGATTCATCCGCAGTTCAAGCGGTGCTTGAAGTTCACTCCCATCATCAGATGTCAGCCTACTTTTCATCCACAGATGATGCCGATGAGTGTCATGGCTTTCGGATTTATGGTGTATTTGGCAAGGTGCGTAGCATTCGCCCTGAAATGCAATTTCGAGTGGGTTTGTTTGGACATTTTTGGCAGGTTCCAGCAACCTTAATCTTTGAGTTGAGTGCAGATGTTTTTGTAGATGATGTTACTAATCGGAGAGAGGATGATGACCTTATCTCTCAATGATGATTTGGTTAATGCAACGCCCGTTGTTCCTAAGCCCTACAGCCATTTGCACCTGTGGATTGTCGGCTGTGGTGGAACGGGTTCATTTCTGGTGCAACTGGTGTGCCGCATCGCCAGAGAATTAATTCGGTCTGGCAATACGGTTGATATTACCCTGGTCGATCCAGACCTGGTAGAAGCCAGGAATATTACCCGTCAGTGTTTTTGTGAAGCAGAAATTGGGCTCAACAAAGCCCAAGTGTTAGCGGCTCGATATTCCCTTGCCTGGGGACTGCCGATCCAAGCGGTTCCAGAACCCTTCAAAGGGCGCTGGGTCGCACGGAATGCGTTGACGGTGCTGCTGGGATGTGTGGATAACGGTACGGCTCGACGAGAACTGGCAAATGCATTAGACCTCGCCAACCACTACCCTGATACGCCCAATGCCTGGTGGATCGATGGCGGCAATCATCACCATTCTGGGCAAGTGCTGGTTGGCTCAACCCTCTCAACCAATCCTGACGACTTTCAGTTTCACCCAGAGCTGGGTTGCTTGAAATTGCCCGCCCCTTCCATTCAAGCTCCCGAACTCCTGCTTAATTCAGTCGCACAACCGTCCCATCCACCATTATCCTGTGTTGAAGTTGCTACTCTCGATGAGCAAGGGCTGCTGGTGAATCCCCAAACGGCGATTCTGATGGCACAAATGCTAGCGGAACTATTAACCGGAAAGCTAAAGCGGCTGGCAACCTATTTTGATCTGACCAGCGGCACAATGCAATCTGAATACACCACTCAATCCGCTATCATTCAAGGACTTCAGCAGAGAGAGGGAGGAATTCACGTCGTGTGAAAGATAGAATGCGATCGCACTCTAGAACCCTTAAACTAGTATCAAGACTAGAGGTCATGACGATGCCCACGCCGCCACAGCCAAATCAAAAACATCTCAGTTATGATGCTGCACTGACATTGTTGGCAATGTTGCCCGATCGCATCCGCGATGCTTATTTGAATCATGCGAAGCAAATCGGCTACACCATCGAATTAGTGCTAGAGATGGCGTTAGCAGATTTCCTAGACCCTGATTCCTTGACGTTTACCGATTGCAAGCCTCAAATTAGTTTGCCTCTAGATTCTGACCAAGTAGCATAATTTGACACACACAAGGCGATCGCCCAAATTCACCTTAAAATCGAGCCATAGTCTGAAATAAAGCCATCATGAGTAATCACCCGCTCCTAAAAATTGAAATCGCTCAACTCAGCATTGCTGAACGAATTCAACTTGCCGAAGATCTTTGGGACAGCATCTCAGAGCGGCAAGACGAACTTCCCTTAAGCGATGCCCAAAAGCAGGAGCTTGATCAACGACTAGAACGCTATCAGCAAGACCCAACTGCTGGCTCAACCTGGGAAGCAGTCAAGCAACGATTAGGCTTCTCCCAATGAGCTACAGTCTGATCATTCGCCCAGAGGCAGAATTAGATATTCAAGACGCTTTTGAGTGGTATGAGGCACAGACTTCAGGTTTAGGCTCTGAGTTTGTTCGTGCAGTCGATACCTGCCTATCTGGGATTGGGCGTAGCCCACTTGCCTATCCAATCATCCATCAAAAACTACGGCGAGCATTAGTCCGACGTTTCCCCTACGGAATCCTCTACGTCTTTGACCAGGACATCATTGCTGTTGTTGGTTGCTTTCACGGTAAACGCGATCCGCAGTCGTGGCAAGATCGGCTTTAGTTTTTTCTAAATTGTTCATAGTTTTGCTTTGTCCCATTTGCTGTCTGGTACAGACTCTTTCTTGCTCCTAAAACTAAAGTTCATAATCAGCAGATCGCGATCGCTTCTGTAGCGATGCTGCCTGTTGGCGATCTCCTCCCTCCTTTCCTCTTTCTCTTCTACCCGCCAACTCCACAACCACCGCCTGAGATTTGTGCGATGATTCTGGCTCCCGCTCTTGCCCAACGATTCGTACTGAATCTGGTTCCATATTCAACGACAGAGCTGACCGCGTTGCATCCCCAACTGTTGCCGTAAACCGAGTTCCAATCGGCAATTTGGCAGATTCCGGTGCGAACACTCCAAGCACCCCAGCATCCTCCACCTGAATAGCTGGAACTCCATTGTAGCGGTGATACTGAGGGTGATTTGAGTGCATTTCCATTGCCACTACAGAGAACGATCGCTCCTGTCCCTGCCAACGGTCAAAGTTTTCATTCGCGTAGTCATTGTGCCGCAAGCCAATCACTCGAATCTGGTCAACCTGATGTTGCTCCAGCAAGTTGCATATTTGCTCTGTCATCAACAGATACGCCAGTGCCGCCTTGCCCTGCATGACCTCGGATTGGGTTCGCGCTGCTAACTCCGGCGAAGGCGTACTCCGCAAATCGTGAGGCACCTGCCCATACAGACTCAAGCGGTCGGGAATTCGATTCTGTCCAAATCGTGCCTCCAGCATCTCAGCGTTGGCTTCCACCAGGTCAGGCAACACCAGATCGACCAGTGCTGGAACCTGGAGATTCTCCAGCACCTCCACGGCAATGCCATTTGCCGTTAACTTCTCAATCCATTCCTCTGCTTTGTTTTTGGGCACCGTCAATACATTGCAAGGCTGGGTGAACCCATCGTCATTGAAGTCATATTCCTGCTGCCCAAAGGTAACTGGCAGCGATCGCGATACCTCCGATGCGATCGCTGCTAATTCTTCGACTGATAGGTCTGGCATGACAAAATCTACTACAGGCAAATCTCTCGGAATCACTGCATCGTAATGGACTTCCCATCCATCTAGGCGATCGCACCAGTCCTCTGCCCGATCAAACGGCACTGTCAAGATATGCGCCTCTAGCTCAAACGGCACACCCGGTAATTCATAGCTCCCTTGCTCAAACAGCACGGGCAACCCCTCTGCTACCTCCAACGATGCCTGCCGCTCACGAGTTAGATCATCCCGTCGATGGGCAATATCCCAGATTGCCAATGCCACCTGTTCCTTCTCGGTTTCAGCCTCAAACACCTCTTGAATCTCTGCTCGATACGAGTCATACAGGATTGAAATTGCTTCCTTGAATGTCTGGTCATTCTCTCCAGCCTGTTCTCGCAGTTCACCCATGTCTCGATTCAATCGCGCCTTGAGTTCTTCGGCATAATCCAGGATGTTGACATCAACGCCCCGCATATCGCCAAACAAGCCGCGAAAATGCTCACGGGTATAAGCTTGCAGCTTCACCGATTCCCACCGTTGATTGACTGCTTCCGCCAACACACTGACCGCTGGTGTCTCTAACTGTCCCGGCACCTGAGTCGGCATCGCAAAGGTGCGATAGAGATTGGGATGTTTGTAGTAGTCGAAAAAGGGCGAGGGATGCTTGGTTGCCCAAGCGCGAACATCTTTGAGCAGGTCAGGATAGACATCCTCCACCCGCTCTGCACTTTTAGGACCATCCACGGCAACCTGCAATGCTCCCATCAAATCCATCAATAATTGCTGCTGCTGTCGCCCGAACAGTTTCAATCCTGCTGTCGATGACGTTTGCTCAACTGTGGGCAATGCCGTATGGACTCGTCCGATCGCCGTCGCCACCCGCCCAATGTCATTGTTGCAGTAGGCTGCCACCGCCACTTTGGACAGCGTGTCGTAAACATGGTTCCCCTGCTGATCTCGAACCGCCGTGTAGGGCAGTTTATCGCGTTTAGCGATGGGTGGAAACCGACCCGGTTCGCCCGCCCGTAACGTTTCTTGGGCAATATGGGGCAGGTGCCGAGCCGAATCCACCACCACCTGGTCGCCATCAAAGTCGCCCTGATGATGCTCCTGCCAATCCTGGGGATGCACCCAAACGCAGCCTTTGTATTGGCTCAATTTGGGAATGTGGCGATTCTCGTAGCGGCGAATATTGTCCGAGGAAATGATTGGCAAGCGAGTGATGATCACCTCTCCTTCCGGTAGATGGGGCACACAGACTACCCCACGCGGCAGGTCGTAGCTTTTGGGTATGGGCATTGCCATCCCAGAGTTGTGCAAATAGCCGCCGTTGATTGCCCCATTCTGCCACGCTTCTGCGGTTTGCTGCTGTAAGAAATCCACCACTTTGGGTGCCTTGCACAATAGCCCTAACGTATCAGCCCGAAGCAATGAAATCATCCGCGACTCCGTGCGTTTTTCTCCTACTTCATCCGCTTCCGTTGGGTCAGAACCGCCACTCAGCGCTGCTGTTCGTTGGTCACTGCGTTCCACCAAATACCGCGACAGGGACAGTGGATCACGCTGCCGTGCCGTGAGTTCATCCACCAGTTTGAGTGTTGGTTTGAGGAAGTCTGCCAACACTGCCTCCTTGGAAAACCACATGGAGAACTGCCAGCTATTGCGGTAAGGGATGTGCTGAGCATTCGCCCGATCGCCAATGGTGGCAGTTGGTAGCACATAGTCCCCACAGGGGAATGTGGAGTTCAATCCCTTAATGGCAGAGCGATCTAGAATCACGTCATAGCCATTCATCACGGTGTCATCCACCATGAAAGTGCCCTTTGCCAGAAATGCCTGCGGTGGAGCGTTTGGAGATTGCCCGGAAGACTCAGGCTGGTAGGCAAGCCGAAACTGGAACGGACGATTGGCTGACCCCTTTAAGCCCAGCTTTTGTAACTGCTGAAAACACGACGCTGACAACTTGCCGTGACAGTCTTCCGATTCAAACGCCGCATCTTGATCGTCTTTAAAATCGACCACCTTGACTCGCAAGCCTTTCGCTGCAACGACTCCCTTGTAGCAATCGCTGACGGGCAGAGAGCCATAGCGACAGGCAGTATCCCTGGCGGTGAAAAATGGGTCAAGCTTTGCTTTCAGTTGGCGATCGGCAAAGTAGAAATTACCATCCGAGCTAAAGGTGAGGTAGCGGGCGACCCCATCCCCGAAGCGACTGGGCTTGAGCAATTGGTGGGCGTTCTCTGTTTCTGCTGTGGGTCGATCCAGTTTGACCAGCAGCAGTGACTCCAGTTCTTTAGGTGACAACAGCGTCTCCAGAATTGAGTGACGCACGATCGTCGGCTCCACCCATCGCCGACTGCCATCTGCCAGCATGGAGCAGGTTGGAATCGATAACCCGCCGTCTTTGAGCCGCTCTGTTTTCATCGCAATGTCCTACCCCTGGATTAAAGCTGAGGTGTGGGCTGACGTAGGCGAGGGGATGGCTGCTGTTGCCGTCGAGGTCGCTGAGGGCGATCGCCCTGATCTGCTTGATCCGTCGGTCGCGCCTCATGGGTTTGAGCCTCTAACAGTGACTCCATTTCAGCCGTCGGAATCTGGCACTCTAAAATCGCAGGCGGATGATCTGGTTCCACTCGTGCCAGGAAAACGCGATCGCTCGTATCGGCGATGTACCCAGCTAACAGGCGAGATCCATTCGGCTGCACTGCCTCCCGCTCAAACTCGTACTTCAGATGCCCATCCTCTGCCCAACCAAAGGCAGACGATTGCGGATCTGCAAATGCCTCTGGAGATTGCTGCACGAATTGCTCCACCAGACTTTGAGCGGTTGCAAGCTGATGATAGTGCTCAGGGGTTTGAGGCAGTGCTAGGATTGCCTGCTTGTCTTCTGGTGACAGGGCATCTTGAGTGACTTGCCATTGCCCAAATCCGATGCCTTGCTCAAGTTCTGAATCAGGCAATGTTGCCGCAAATAACGCTTGCTTACTGAGTGTTTGCTCGTTTGATTCAGTCACTCTTAAATTGATTCCAGATGCCTCGTCATATCCAACCTGGAGTGCTTTTGTCGGAGAGAGGGGCACTGTGTCAATTGAATGTCCCTCAGCCGCAAGAGTTAATGCATAGCGATGTAAGTGATTGGCGCAGTCCTGTTGCTCAACGTTTTCCTCTGGTTGTGCGGCTTCAGTTGCATGGTCTATTTGAACTGACTGCACAGATTGAGCCGCCATCTGTTCTTCTAAGCGAGACATGGATTGCTCCAGCCGATCCAACCGCTTAGACAACTTCTCCAGGTATTCCTCTAACGCCGTCAGCCGATCTTCAATCGATGCCTTGGAGTTAAACCGAACAGGCTGTAATGGTTCTAGAGAGGGGTCAATGGCTTGCTGCACCCGATTCACCTGCTCACCCATGACCGTCATTGCCTCTGCCAGAGGTGCATCAGGGGGTTGGGTTTGGGGCGATCTCGGTTGATTCTGAAGCGATTGGATAGAAGGCACAGGGGCAATTGGCTCAACTGCGTCTGGCTCATCCAGCAGCGCCTCTGCCCATTCACCCAATGTATCAAGCCGCATCGCCTGTTGGTGTGCCCCCCGCGCTACTCGTTGCAACCGAGCTTTCAGACGTGCATCCTGGATCGCTCCATGAACGGCTCCAACTGCTAAAGCTCCCAATGCCGCCACACTATTTGCCATCCGCCCCGACGCTCCCATGACATTCATGCCATCCATCGGTCCGCCACCCGCTGCGAGAGATGCGGTTGCCTGGTCGGTTGCCAGTAACATTTCCTGTGCCAGTCGTCCGGTTCTGGATTGGGGTTGAGAAGCCGGTCGCCGTTGACTGTCAGCAGACGGTTGAGAAGGCGGTCGCCGTTGGGCATCAGAAGAGGGTTGAGAGGACTGCCGCTGAGATTTTTGAGCCGATGGACTGGGTGTACCCTCCACCGCGACCGCCTGGTCGATCAGCCCCAAATCTTCATCCTCTGGCTGAGGCGATGGTGTGGAATGCTGTGGCAGAACCGCTAGCTGGTCGATACTCCGTAGCTGGTTGTGACCATTGATCAAAGGTTCTTCCTGCAAGTCTGCATCATCTGTTCCGTCGCTATCACTCCAAGCTGCTGTTTCTCCTAAATCAAGGCTTGGTGCAGTCACCTCGCCCACTTCCCCTAAGTCGAAATTCCTGTCCAACCCCAAAGCTTCCGCTAGAACAGAGGGCGTAAAGTAGTTGTCCGGCAGTTTGGGATTGGCACCCGCTTCTTTGAGGTTAGCAATCAAATGCTTGCCGCTGGTGCGCTCGGCTGGCTCATCGGCATAGTAGAACCGAAAGCCCCCCACCATGCCATTGTTTTCCACCAGATCCATCCCCACTGCAACTCGCACTGAACTTTCGGTTTGAGCAAACCCTTCGATATACGCTTTGACATCCTGCCAGGATTGCAATGACCCATCTTGAGGGGCGGCGGCAACTGCCTCCTTCAAGGTTTTATAGATTGTCGCTAACTTCTTAGGATTCGTCAGGTTTTGCCACTCCCGTGCGGACTCCCGACTTCCGATTCGACCTTTGGTTCCACTTGCCATCGCCTCAATTCTCCTATTTCAATCCTTCAACCTTGCTGCCCCTAAACGCCCCTGACCAGAATGGTGGTCAATGCTCCGGTGAAGTTTGACACGGCATTGAGGATGGCGCTGGATGAATTGCTGATGGCGCTGTAGATCGCTACTCCACCCCGAAACGACAGCGTGGTGACAATCGATGGCGCAAAAATTGCGATGAACAGAGGGAATGCCAAATCCGTAATGGTCTGTGCCCCGGCAATCACCAGCACCGTTGACATAATCCCAACCAGCAGGTTCCATCCCAGTTGCATCGAATACAGGGATGCCAACCCAATCAGCCAGGTCCAAATGGGCTTCGGTTCCATCGGGATAATGCTGAGCGCCATCGCGATTGGCGCAAAGATCCCAGTCAGCAACAATGCCGCTTCCAAGGCATTGAGAAACGCCCAGGTTAAGCCCCATAGAATCAATTCTGCTAGCTTTTGCAACGGTGCAGACAAAGGGTCAAGCAATGTCCCACTCAGTCCCCGTTCAACAAATGACCCCAGCGGGTTTACAAGTGAATTGAGGTTTGACAAGTAATCTCGCAATACCTGCAATCCGTTGCCACCATTTGCTCGTTCAGCATCCGCCACAATCTGTTGTGCCGCTGTTTGCTTTGCCGGGTCATTCCAGCAGCGCACCAATGCATCCCCTGTCTTGTCTCGACATTCCAGGTAAATCGCATCAATTTGAGAGCGTGCCGATTGCGTTAGAGATGTATTGGCGATCGCCCGCTCAAACGTCAAATCACCCACTTGAATTTCCAGCACTTGCCGCACTTGAGTCGTCGAGAAGTTGCGAATAAACAGCACCGTATTGGATAGTAAATTGCCATCGCCGCTGAGAAATAGAATCACAATCAACGGCCAGACAAAAATCGCTGCTAAGTCTGACCAGGACTGCCGGGATACGATGTTTTTACCGTCCTTGATCGCCAGAAATAAAATACAAATGGCTGCCAGCGTCAACGAGAACCGCACCAATGACACCCACAGTCCCGCCTCTCCCGTCGCAATATTTTGGCGAAAGATTTCTGTCCAAACCCGGTTCCAGGCTTCTGCGGTACTGCGGCTCAGGTCGATTGTCTGCGTAATCACGGTAAAGGCAGAATCAGCCCCGGTTTGAGCCAGCACGAATGAATTGAATGTCCTCATTGATTTTCTCGCAATTTCCTACTCACCCAAAGCTCGTTGCAGATTTGATGGAGCCACCGCCTCTTGTGCTGCCCGAATTCCCCCCGGAATTGAGGCAGCACTGCTACCGTCCAACACTTTGCCACCCGGTAAATTGAGAAACGCCGCACCGCGTCCAGCCCCTCGATTGACCGCGATCTCTGCTCGTCGTTCAGACGCATTTTTTCCATTCAACAGTTCCGCCATCTGGGTCTGAAGGATCAACCCGTTTGCTCGGTCAATCCGTGCCTGATAGGCTTCGCCGTACAACGATGCCTGAATCTGAGCATCCTGCGCCATCTGCCCGGAGAGGTTCTGCATGATTTGCTGAGTCACATCCAACGTCTGAGACTCCTGCCCCAGTTGCGTGTTGACGGTTGCCGCATTACTCACCGATTGCAGTCGTTGCTGCCCTTGCGTCTGTGCCGATTCACTGATCGCGGAACTGTAAGCAATCCCCCGTGCGGCATCCCGATCCGAACTGTGATTTAGATCCGCTTTAACGCCAAAACTGGGCTGTTGCGTTTTGATCTCTAACCGATTGGCTAAAGTTGAAGACTCTCCGACATTGCCATCTTGAAAAATTGTAGATGCGGTTTTGGAAGCATCTGGAATTCCCAGTCCTGACAAATTGCCCTGTAATACTTGAGCGATCGCGCCGTCTGAACCAAAAATGGTACCCAGATTGAACCAGCCTGAGAGTTGGGCAAGGACTGAGCGAATTTCTGATGAAACATTACCAAGCCCCACGCCATCCAACACCGAAGTAATGGTTTGAACAGTCTGCTGAATATCATTAGGCACGGTTAAAGGCGTTGGGTTGAGTGCACTGTTCGGTAGTTGACCGCCATTAATCGGACCCGCAAATCCACCCGTATTCACAGGCACTCCAGTGGAATCGGTGTACTGTGCCAATGCTGGGTTGCCACTGTCCAACCATATTGCTCCCGCTGCGATCGGGGATACCAACAGCAGTTTCCAAATTGATGACCGATGCATATTGCCTCCTTACGTGTAAAAAGTCTAAATTAGTGAACCTGAATCAAAGGGTGATGAGATTCGGGTGGCTGGTCTGATGCCATTGGATGCCGCGATTGAGACTGAGAGGATTCGGCAGCAATCTGGTCAAACCCATTCCCCTCCTTGAGCGCTGCGATATACAGAGGTGTAAGCGCTGCCAGCCCTTGAATCCGCCCCAGTTCGGTATCGGGATACTGTGCTAAAACCCGTGCCCGTGCCGCGCGTTCGCCTTCGCCACTGGCAACGGTTGCCAGCAGCATCTCTGCTGGACTGTAGAAGGCACTCCAAAACTGACCAGATCGCTCAATTAACCAGCAAGATGACAGATTGGAGCGACGCGGTAAAAACTTCTCAGATGCATTCTCCACAATCACCTCCATTGGATAGCCCAGATAACGATGGAATGACGAACAGGCATTGGCGGTTAATCGCCCGGTCAATCGATAGGTCAGGTTCTGCATAATCATTGACCCCGCTGAACAAGTGGCGATCGTGTCGGGGTCTTGAGAAGAGAGCAGAATGGAAATGCCATCCTTACGAGCCGTGGCGCAGAGTTCTCCCACCACATTGGCAAAGCCATCTTTTTTGAATAGCGTGGACAACTCATCTCCGACAAACAGGCTCTTCGGACAAGAGAGCGCCGTCCGAATGCAGGCTCCATAGGCGACGATCGACAGCACGAGTGAGTCAAAGTCGTTGTCCAATCCAGTCAGGGCAAAGAACTTCATTAGGGGTTCCGGCGAGATGTTGCTGGGACGACCGATCGCATCGCCTAAGGGAGAAGCTAACACTGCTTGCAGGCGCGACCGAATCTGGTTAATTGCCTGGGCATCGATCGCTTCGTAGGAAGTCAACTGCAACCGCTCTTTCGAGACATACCGGATGAAATCATACAGCGTTGGCATCTGTTGCCATTGGGGCGATCGCCAACCAAACTGAAATGCCAGATTGTACCGCTCGATGATCTCCCCATCTTCTAAAAATACCTCCAAGGCTTGCAGCAGGATGTCATCGACTCGCTGTGCTAGGTGGGGAATGTGCAGTTTGCCCATGACCAGCGTGTTGAGCGCTTTGCGAACAAAACTTTTCCAGGACTTCAGCCGCGACTCAAACTGATCCTCATCAAACGACCTTAAGTCCGGCGGTTGCAGCAAATTATCCTGCTTGGAGCGGATATCTACATAAGCGCCCAGTTCCGGTCCTAAGGCTTCCACCAGCGTTTTGAACGTCGATTCCCCCGCTGCGGTTGGCATATCCATCCCAGTGACGGGAATGTTGCATAGCAATGCCCGGTAGATGAACTGTGCCAGCAGCACTGATTTTCCTGAACCCGTTTGTCCAGTGAGCAAGGCATGGACGGTCTGCCGCTCAAACAAATCTAAATGAATCGGTCTGCCGCCTGCCATCGTCACAAATTCTACGCCCTGAGCATCCAGCGATCGCGGCAGCATCAGCGGCATTACTCCCATCACCGTTTCGTTATCGAGCGTCAGACGACGGTCTTCTAAGTCGAGCGGTGAATTGAACTGCATCAGCCGCCTTAAAGTAATCGGTAGACTTTGCAGCCAGACATCCCAGGCGGTATGGCGCACCCGCACCACGCTGGCAGAGCCAAAGCTGTTTGCCAGTAGGTCACAGGCACTATCCAACTCATCGGTGGTGTTGCGCCACACCGTCAGCACCACCGAACAATGCAATGCCACCGAACCCTTGTAGAGCTTGCGCTGTGCCTCAAACGATTCCTCTGCCTTGACCTCCGCCCCGACATCGCGCCCCTGCCCTTTTTGCAATGACCGAGTGGATGACGTGCGGGATTGCCGCGCGGTTCGTGCCAGGTTGTCCTGGATCAACACTCGACTGGCGGGATTAATTTCTACCAATACTTCGGTATCGCGTACTTGAGAATGAGCCAGCACCTTCCAGAGAGCAGACAACTGAGCACGGGTGTTGAGCCAACCCTCCGGCGGGTCTTGCATCAACAGCAGTCCGCCCACTCGCCGATTCACCCAGATACAGGAGCGATTCTGCCGATGTTCAGGGCACGCCGACTGACCATCCCTACCTTGAATCAAAACAGTAGTGGAATGGCGGTGAGTCGTGGTAGCTTCCACCAGTTCCACTCCCTCCAATGAGTCTTGCCAGGTTAAGCACTGTGGCATGGGTGGTGCCGCAACCCGATTGAATCGGTGCCAAATCCACTGCCATAGCTCTTCCGCGCTCAGAGGTGAAACCTCCAGCCCCGCTTTGGTGTTGAGCAGCAGTTCCCAGGTTTGAAAGGACTCCCAGGCTTGAGCAAAGACCTGCACCAAAAACCGTTTATGTGACTCCCGCTCCGCGCCTCGTAACCAGTCTGAAAAGTTTTGCATCCCTGCTAATAGGCTGCGGGTGAGTTTGCTGATCACATCGCCCCACTGCGGCTGACCGGACTCGTCTATGGTGTAGGTGCAAAGTACCAGAGATTCCCACTGTCGGCGCATTCCCGATTGGGTGAGTTGCTGTACTCGTGCCTGCTCAGAGCGTCCCAGCACCCGTGCCAAGGAGGATGCAGTCTGATTCACCAGCGAGTCCAGTTCTTGTTGGCGACCAGTGTCATCGGCAAAACAACTCAGGTAGAAGCGCAGGGACTCCCCGGTTGGACAGTCTTTCATCGCCTCTTCTAGTTGCGTACTGATAGACATCAGTTCTTCGCGAGTCAGATGGGTGTGCAATCCGCGTAGCCGAAAGCCAAACACAAGTTGCCAACTGTTGCCCTGATTGAGCAGATAGGCACCCACTTCGCGATTCTCTTTGAGTAGTCGCGCCATGCAGCATAGGTCGAGTTGATTTTCAAACGGATGCAGCACTTGACGCTGACCCCACTGGTCGGTCACCACTGTTTTTGGAAGATGTTTCCGGTTCATAGCAACGGTCTCAATAACAGAAATCAAGGTGTGCGTGATCGACGCTGGATGGGCTGCTTGTTGGTTCGCTGAAGTAACGATCGGTAAGCGCGATCGCCCACTGTCCAATCGCTTCCCGGTGGATTTTTGAAGCGATCGGTAAATTCGTACGATCTATTGCCGGTCAGCAGCCACCAACTGACAATCAGCCAGAACGAGAGAGCAAAGAAGGCAAACAGTCCGAGACCCAGCAGTTCCCGCGTTACAAGCCAGGAGATGAGAAATATACCCGCCCAGGGCACCAGTTGATTCGCTGGAATCGGTCCAATACTGGGAATTTTGCCCAATGCTTTATTGACTTTGATAAAGTCCTTATCTGGATCTCGGAGTGTCATACTCAACGACCATTACAGCGACGATCTGAATCAAAACTAATAAACACAACGACTAGCCTTCAGGCTGCCTGCACGAACAGAGCGGTAATCACATCCAGACCCAACACCACGCCAAACGCCAGGGCAACCTGACCCGCGATCGGTCGCCAGTCATTCCCCTGTTGCGCCTGGTTGTAGGCAAATAGTGCCGCCACTGCCACCAGCAACAAAAAGATAGCGCGGATCACGTTAAACACCAGAGCGATCGTGTCATCTGGCACCCCTTCACCGCCTGCTGCACTTTGGGCTGCAATCTCGGCAATGAACTCCTCCAACCCACTTAAGAAAATGGCATGAGCAGGCTGTAGATTGCTGAGAGTGAAAGCGATCGCGGCAAACGGAACCAGGATGTACCAAGGACGCAACTTCAGTTTGGTGAAGCGATTCAATACTTGCAGTTGCTGGTCTAAAAACATGACTAACACTGTCAATGCAACTCCGATTGCGATCGGTAAGGATAAGACTGGATGACGATAAAAGAACCAGCCTGCCATTGCAGCAGTGGAAGCAATCCAGGGTACATCTTGCGAACTGATATTTAGTTTTGCACTCTGTTTTGCAAACATCGAAGTAGGTTGCTTGAATCGAGATTTTTGCATCAACATCAGAAAACAACTCTCAATGAAGAACATGAATGAATACGAAGTAGCCTTCATCTTGAAATACTAAACTTCACTTGAGATCTCCCAATCAGCCCAGTTTTATAGCCTGAAAAATTAGACCTGGATAAAGTAGCCAATTGGATAGGAAGATGCTACAAACACTGGTCTGAAAGCATTTGAGAACTTTATTGGGTCACAGGGATAGTCGATAATTCCCCATCCTGGCTATGCCATCTGGGAGAAATCGAGATGAGGAACTCGATAATTGCTGGATCTAATTAGAACTCGATTGCAAAACCTGCCGTTCATCCGATGTCACCCTTGCTCCAATTGCAAACAATGGAACGTCAGATGCTGTGAACAAAAGCTATGCAAAAAATTCGACGCTTTCAACCCACCCTGCTGCCAGAAAGCAAAAACCTCTTGCCCATGAGCTTTTTGGGACTGACGATTTTTGTGGCGCTTCAAACATTACTTCTCCTGTTTTTAGCGGCACGGGTGAATAGTTTGGCAACCCGGAAGACCACGTTTGTACAACTAGTAAATGGCAGTGCCTCTGTGATGACCGAGGAAGAAGGCACCTACCGCACACCGGACGTGATCAAAAATGTGGCGCGAAACTGGGCAATGCTGACCTGGAATTGGGAGAGCAAGCTACCCGGTACGACTGAACCCGATAAAGGCTACAAAGTAGGTCGTAAGCGTCTGACCACGACTGCCTACCTCGCTTCCTACCTGTTGCAGGGCAAAGCCAAAGAGTCTGAAGCTAGCAGTTTTCGGGACGAATCGAGAAAGGCAATTTCCGAACTGACTCCCAGTGGGGTGTTTAGCGGTGAAGTGCGATCGGTTCTCTTGATCAAATATCTATCTGAGCCTCGAACCATTGCACCGGGCAAATATCAGGTGGATATGATTGCTACCCGCACCATCATCAGTCAGCAGGGCGAAGAAGAAATTCCCTTCAACCGCACATTCACTCTGGAAGCGATCGATATTCCCAAATCTCCCCTCGGTAAGAATGCCCTGGAGGTTGAAAAGGCAGTCTATAGCCTCCGTGAAGCTGGCTTGGAAATCAGCAAACTTGAGCCTTTCACCCCTTCTAGCCAACCTTAACTGGAACCTGAAAACCATGCCTGAAAACGGACATAATTCCTCCCTTAATTCAGCCGCCTCACCGGTTACTTCGCCGATTCCATCTGCAACGGTCATCGACCCGAATGAAGCGGCACAACTGGCAGGCTATCAGCCAGAGCAGCCGGAGCAACTCTTGGAAACGGAGTATCGACTTGTACAGGAAAATGAAGGCGGAGACACGCGCCCGGTGCATGAGTCGCCGCTGCCTCGCATCGCGGCTGTGACTTTGCCCATTGGATTGCTGTTACTGGCGGGCATTGGCATCTGGTTTGGATTGTTGGCACCGACCTCCAAAAAACTACCAGAAGTTGCCACGGCTCCTACGCCCGTCCCGACTTTGAATCCTGATAATTCGGCGGAACTTAAAAGCCAGTTGGCGTTCCAGCAACAGCAGGTGAACGCTGAAAAGCCAATACCGAAATCTAGGCAAACGTCTGCTAAGCGGCAGGAATCGAGGGAACGAAAGGAGCGAGAAGTGCCCCAGCGGATTACCCGATCTGAACCGCCAGAACCTCGTGTGATTCAACGCTCTAGTCCATACCGAGAGCGTCCTGCACTAGTTGCGTCACGAGTAATCCCTGCTGCCAGGATGAACGAGGTTGATCCCTTCGCTCGTTGGAATCAACTGGCTCAACTTGGACAGCAACAAGCCAATAATTTAGAGGAGTCTGTTCAAGCTACGAATCCTGACAACACAATCCCCTCTGCTGCTACGACTCAGCAAATTGTGGCAGCAGCGACAGCGCCAGATGTGATTCCCACCGTGCGAGTTGGATTTGATTCCCAAAATGACTCAACGCAGCAGCCAACTGTCGATTTCACAACTAATAAAATTCTTGATCTCCCTGGACTAAACAACCCCATCCGGCTTGCTTCCAGACGCTTGATCGCGTCCACTAGTAATGATACAGAGCAGCGGATTCTGAATGAACGATCGCTTGATCATGAACCGATGCGTGTGGCGATTGGGACAACAGTTCCGGCAAAAGTGGTTGTGCCAATGATGGCATCTCAGGAAACTGGGCAAGGGTTAGGACGCTTTACTGTTGAACTAACCGAAGATGTTTTTGCCACGGATGGGCGGGTTGCTTTACCCAAAGGCACTTTGCTGGTTACAGAGGTGAATACTGTTGAGAAGTCCACCAGTCGAGTCGATCAAAGTGCCGTCGCGGTCGTCTACAAAGACTGGGCTGGAAACACCCAAGAACAGCAACTTCCTGCGAATAGTTTGCTAATTCGAGGTGCCAACAACCAACCGCTGATTGCTCAGTCATTTGAAAATGGGTCTGGCATCGTGGCTGGACAGGACTTGCTAGTGGGTGGATTAACTGCCCTCGGCAAAGTTGGAGAATTGCTTAACCAACCGGATGAAGAAAGCTTTTCCAGCTTCGATGCACCCTTTAGCAATGGGCAAACCTTTAGCCGCAAGCGCCGGAAGCCCAACATTTTCGGTGCATCCCTGGAAGGCTTTTTTGGTGTGACAGCCGATCGGCTGCGAAAGCGGGCTGACACCATCACAGATGAGCAATACTCTCGTCCCAAGTTGATGGTCGTGAAGCAAGGGCAATCTGTCTCCGTGGTGTTCAACACCTTCTTTGAAATTCAGCGTTAGCGGATAGGAGAAAAGCATGAAATTTCATTCATTAGCAGCAGTACTTACGATTGGAACGTTGCCGATCAGTCCAGTCAATCTACCATCTGCTCTGTCGATTCAATCGGTGGCTCAGGCACTTCCAGCTACAACCAGTGACATCATCCAGGTTTCGCCGCGTACTCCAAAGTTGACAGTAAAAGTGTGGGCTGGGCGGATTACAGCGATCGACTTTTCGCTGTTAAACCAGCGGATTACGAGTATTGTGCTGGCAGACCCTTCACGACTGGTTTACAACACGGATGTACCGCTTGAACAAGGCACTGCCAGCACAATCTACCTCCGGCAAATTCAACCGCTCCGATTTTCAGGTGCAACAATAACCTCTGTGACAAATCTGATCGTCAAGACAAATGCTCAACAGACCTATGTGTTCAATGTTGTTGCGGCAAACGGCAAACCAGACTACAGCGTCATTCAACTGTCCAACCGCACTCCGATCTACGATGTGACTCAACCATTATTGGCATCCACAAATCGTGCTGCTTTAACCCATCAGGTGATCGACTTGGATTGTGTGGAGGCAGGTATTCAGGTGGCGATTAATCGCAAGTTTGTCAAAGCTGATGATCTGCTCTTTGGCAAAGTGCGAAACTTTCTACGACAGGCGCGTTGGGGTGTGCCGATGGCGATCGCGGCAAGGCGGGCAGTCGTCTCACCCTCCCTGATCATTAAGCTCAATCAACTGGGCACTCAAACCGAATAATCTCACACCATCTTTTACAATTTATTTTACTCGTAGACGTTGATCCAGCAGCGTGTAGCGTTGACGATCCTTGACCTGCTTGACTGCAAGGGCGATCGCCTTCTGCGGACCCACTACAATTGCTAGCTTTTTGGCACGGGTTAACCCGGTATAAATTAGATTACGCGACAGCATCAGATAGTGCTGCATGTAGATGGGCAGAATCACTACCGGATATTCGCTGCCCTGGCTCTTGTGGATTGTCACTGCCCACGCCAGCGTGATTTCGTTCAGATCGGCATAGTCGTAACTCACGGATCGCTCTCCAAACTGCACCACCACCTCCTGTTCTTCCACATCCACCGCTGCAATCATGCCCAAGTCGCCATTGAACACTTCCCGGTTGTAGTCATTCACCTTTTGCATCACGCGATCGCCCACCCGCAGCCTCATTCCTGCCCGAATAATCTCAGATTTGTTAGGGCTGGGTGGATTGATTAGCTGTTGCAACACCATATTGAGGTTACGAGTGCCCACCTCTCCCCGTGTCATGGGACACAGCACCTGCACATCGCTGGCTGGATCAAAGCCCTGTTGGGGAATCAAGTCGCCCATCAGCTCTCGAATTGCCTGGACTCCGTGTTCTGGCTCTGAGGCACCCAGCCACAGGCAATCTGACTGAGGAGCGTTAGAGACTGGCTCTAATTGTGGAAACTGTCCCTCATTAATCCGGTGAGCATTGCGAACGATCTGGCTAGCTTGTGCCTGTCGGAATACCTGAGTTAACCGCACCACCGGAACTTGTTCAGAGGTAATCAAATCTTGCAACACCGATCCCGGTCCCACACTGGGCAGTTGATCGGTGTCCCCCACCAGTAACAGTTGGGCATCGGGGGAAACGGCTTTCATCAGCGAGTTCGCCAGAAACAGATCCAGCATCGAAGCTTCATCCACCACGATCGCCTCAGCCGGGATGGGATGGCCTACATCGCGCTTAAACTTCATCGTTTTGGGGTCAAACTCCAGCAGTCGATGCACTGTTTTTGCCTCTTGCCCCGTCATCTCGCTCAACCGTTGGGCTGCCCGTCCAGTGGGAGAAGCAAGGGCAATCGACTTCCCCATTGCCTTCCACAATGCCACGATCGTCCGGGTAGTAAACGTCTTGCCACAACCGGGTCCGCCTGTGAGGATTAGCACTCGTTGACTCGCTGCCATCTCGACTGCATGGCGCTGTTGCTCCGAAAGCGGCGTTCCCGTTTTTTCAATAAACCGCTCAATCCACTGTTGGACACGGTTCACATCGACCTTGAGCGGCTGCCTCAAAAGCTGTTGCAATCGTTCGGCTAGCTTGTATTCGGCTGCAAAAAAGGGTGGCGCATAGTAGCCAAATTGTTCCAGTCCCGCGATCGGCGTTTCAGTTTTGACCAACTCCCGCTCTTGCACCATCAAGTGAATCAAAAACTCTACAGAGTCAGGATTGGGATGGTGATCCTCAATGTCCAATCGCTTCACCACTTGCCCAATCAATTCGTCGTGGGGTAAGAAGCAGTGCCCATCTTCAGAGGCTTCCCCCAACATATGCAGAATGCCCGCGCGGTAGCGAAACTGAGAACTGGGAGCAATACCAAGATTTCGAGCGATCGCGTCTGCGGTAACAAACCCAATGCCGTAGACATCGGTTGCCAGTTGATAGGGATTATGGGTGACAGTGGCGATCGACTCATCCCCATACTGCTTATAGATCTTGACCGCGTAGGTGGTAGAAACGCCGTGACTTTGCAAAAACAGCATCACGTCCTTGATTGCTTTTTGCGTCACCCAGGCGGTTTGAATCAGCTTCACCCGCTTGTGGGCGATACCGGGAACCTCCACTAGGCGCTCAATCTGGTTCTCAATGATGTCCAGCGTTTCCAGCCCAAAGTGAGCAACGATGCGCTTCGCAGTGACATATCCTACGCCTTTGATCAAGCCGCTGCCCAAGTACTTCTCAATCCCTGTGATCGTGGCGGGTTTGGTTTCCCGATACTGCGTCACCTGAAACTGGGCACCAAACTTGGGATGGTCTTTCCAGATGCCTTGCAGTTGCAGGGTTTGTCCTGCCTGGATGGTGGCGAAGTTGCCTGTAATGGTAATGAGTTCGCTGGTGCGGGGTGCTTTCAGACGAGCGACGGTGTAGCCCGATTCTTCCGAGTGGTAGGTGAGCCGTTCGACCACGCCTTGTAGGGACTCCACGGGAGGAGCCTGATGAGTTCCTGGTTGTTGGCGTTGCTCATTCAACTCGCGTTCTCTGATTACTCAGGACAAACGTATTATAAGATAGCTGCTTGGGGCGATCTCGATTAGTTCATGAAAACCAAGATGATCATTGTTCATCTGTAATGGGTTAAGAGTGTAGCTTTCCTGCGTGGGCGATCGCGCGTTAATTCATCCATTCTTCAAAGGTTGTCTAGTTTCTGGAAGAGAATCTCCACGGCTTTTTCGTAGTCTTTCCCGATGAGGTAAGCAAAATGGTAATAACTGGCAATGTAAAAATCGCAGTCAAACTTCTGATAGCGGTCAGCAATTGCAATAAATCCATATCGGGCATCGGTCGGTCGCGTGAACCAATCCTGATGGTAAGAGTCCTGGAGAAATAGAGTTAGGGTTTGCTGTTCGGCACTGGCAATCAGGCGAATAGGATGAATCGCTGCATGATGAGATCGCTCCACCGGAAGCAATAAGTCATATTCCTCGACAGTGATGAAATCTGCCAGACTGTCTTCTGTACGCGGGTAATAAGACTCATCAGGGATTCTGAGGAAGTGGTGCCACGCCATCCAAAACTCGTGTTTGCTGTCAAATCCTGGATCAATATCTAATCGCCACTGATCTTCTTGACAGAGATCATCTAGAACCGCCTGTGGTAAGTCAGCAAGTTTCATCGTGGCTCCTTCAATCAAATAATCCTAGAAAGACCGCCCATTTTACTTCACCAAACTCTCAATCTTCAATGTGCCAAACTTGGGCGACCAAAAGCCATCGTGTCCTTCAAAGTACGCCACTTCCTTACATTTTCCGCGTCGATTCTCTAGCAGCGAACATCGCAACATCACCTTTTCCTTTCCCTCCTTTGTGTAGCGATAGCGTTCCAACAACGCGCCACAAACTGGACAGGGCACATCCGTAAACGCCTCTGGGTCAGGAATACGCTGAGCATAGGGCACCTCATACCGTTTTCCCTGGGGATTCCAGAACATGACTGCTCCACAGCCTGCCGCTCCACACTTGAGAAAATGATTTGCCTTCAGCTTCTTGGATTTGGAGGGAACTTTGCTCATCGCCTCCCCACACTTGGGACAGGCGGTTTTCGTCACTGTTGCCTGTGGCTTTGACTGGGTTGAGCTTGGCGTTCGCGCAGCGGCTGGTTTATCACATCGCGTAACCGTAGAGTTCCCGCTTTGAATCGCATTTGATTTCAACAGTTGACCCGCCTTCTCCAACGCAGGTGCAAAATAGGTGCGGTGCCAATCGGTCAGGTATCCCTGCCAATCCTGCTTTCCCTGGGCGATCGCGTCCAGTGCTGTCTCCATTTGTGCCGTAAACTCTGGCTGAATCAACTCCGGCAGCAACTTCTCTAAGGCTCCATCCAACGCCAGTCCCAACGATGTGGGTTGCAGTTTCCCCTTCTCGACCTGCACATACTCGCGCTCCTTCAGCGTCTTGATTGTGGGCGCATAGGTACTCGGCCGCCCAATGCCCTTGCGTTCCATCAACTGCACCAGCTTTGGTTCCGTATAGCGCGGTGGGGGTTGAGTCTGCTTCTTTTCTGAGTCTGCCTGCTTTAGCGTCAACGGCTGTCCATGTTGTAACACGGGCAATTGGGTATCAGCACTCAAGTTGTTCCAATAGCGGGTATAACCGGGAAACTCCACTACCTGTCCGGTTGCTTCCCACTGCACCGAACCTGATTGGGTCACCACTCGCGTTTTCCGCAATCGGACAGGGCAACACTGAGAAGCCACGGCTCGATTCCAAATCAACTCATACAGCTTTGTCTCATCTGCACTCGCTTGCAGTTGGGCAGGCAATTGATTCACATTCGTGGGACGAATCGCTTCGTGCGCTTCCTGCGCCCCTTTCACGGCTCGATGTCGCGTCGTTTTGCTGGGCACATTGGTTGGATCATGCTGCTCTAGATATTGCCGTACGGCTGCACAAAATGGCTCGGCTAAAGTTACTGAATCCGTTCGCATGTAGGTAATGTGACCCGCTTCATAGAGCGCCTGTGCCACCTTCATCGTTTTATCAGGACTGAAGCGCAGTTTCGCGCCTGCTGCCTGTTGCAATGATGAGGTGATGAAGGGAGGAGGAGGCGATTGATGTGCGACTTTACCTTCAACTGTGACGACTTGATGCGGCGTAGAACGAGCGATCGCCACCAATCGATCTGCCTCTGCCTGATGGGTCACTTTATCAGATTCCTGGCTTTCCTTGCCCTCCGCTGCATCATCCGGTTGCTCGGTTACGGCTGCCGAGTTTGTCCCAGGAGTTGCATTCAGTTTGGCACGATAAAACGCTTTGAACCCTTGTTCATACTCTACCCAAATGCTCCAGTAGTCCTGGGATTTGAACGCTTGAATTTCTTTTTCACGTGTACAGAGCAGATGCAGCGTGGCACTCTGCACCCGCCCCATGGACTTCGCGCCAATGTTGAGCCGCCAGACCACATGCTTGCTGCCCTTATAGCCCACCAGCTTATCAAGACAATCTCGCGCCCGTCCGGCGGCAATCAGGGATTGATCAAGAGTACGGGGATGGGCGATCGCGGCTCTAACGACTTGGGGCGTAATCTCGCTGTACACCACCCGGTGCGGATTTTTGAGTCGCAATTCCTGTTGTAAATGCCAGCCAATCGTTTCGCCTTCGCGATCAGGGTCAGTCGCAATGTAGACCGCATCCGCTTGCTTCACCGCTTGTCTTAGGTCTGCCAGCACCTTCTTGCCTCTGGCATCTCTCGGCTCATAGCGACACTCAATGCGCTGGTCGAGCAGGTCAAAGCCCAACGAATCTTCACCGTCATTAGCCAGTTCTCGCACATGACCCATACTGGCTCTCACGATCCAACCACTACCGAGAATTTGACTCAGCTTCTTGGATTTACCCGGACTTTCGATTAACAGTAGGTTGACCATCAGCGCACCACAGCAGTAGTCTTATGGTACAAGCAAACTATCTGAATAGCATCCGTGCAGTCGCTCTGCGTTCTAAAATAGCTCAATGCTCCTTCACCGTTGCAACGACATGACCAGCGCGACCCCCTCATCTTGAGATAAAGCTTGTAGATAGGAAGGTGAAGTCGCCACGGCTAATTCCCTAGAGCTTTGATTTTGCTTTGATTCTACGCCTCATTGATGGAATGGTAGTGCCACCCATGATTTTGTTATGTTCCTTAACATCAAGTGATGATATCGCGATTTGTTTTATCTATCTGATGTTCCCAGTTCATGCCTTTTGGAGTCGGATTGCTCCTGCAACCAGAGATTCCATTGCGCCAACTCCATATCATCCAAAAATGCCTGACTACATTTGCCAAACAGGTGTCTCAAGAGATCGCCTACCTGCTCTCGTGTCAATTTCAATCGCTGAATATGCACCGATATAGCCGCTAGCACCCCAGACAGATCACGCGCCGAGTCATCTAACTCCAAAGCCGCAAATAACGGTAGATTCAAGCGTTCTACCTGCAACACCCCCGGATTGATTTCAGCCCACGCCACCGCCTCCGCCATCAAAATCGGATCACCCGATTCTAAATACTGCTGCATTCGAGCAATCGGTGCTGCCTGCTTTGCTTGCTGGCGGATCTGATTTACCTGTTGATGAGCAGATTGAGAAGCTGCTTGACCCACATCAAACCAAGTTTGTAGGTCAAATAGAGGCGGTTGAACGTCGTGATCACTCCTCTTTAACCAACCTGGAACCTGCTCAGAATTGTTAGAAGATTGATCGATCTGAGCATTACTGCCTGTCGAGGGTAATGTTGGAGCTAGATGATCGCTCAAATCCTTATCCTGTACTGTATTACCGTCGTTTTCTAACAATAAGCTTGTAGGATTGTGCCAGTTAGATGCGTCCTCAACGCAATCTAACTGGGCATCCGTGTATGAAGCTGGGGGGTCTGGGGGGATTTCCACAGGCTCACTTACTTCTAGCGACAAATAGTTGGGATGCCATAAGTCCCGGTGGTTATAGAGCGATTCACCGCCAACGCCGTAGTGAGTCAGTGCTTTCCATCGAGCGGTGGCACCACTGGGTAAGGTGTTTTTATTGAGTAAGTCCGCGATCGCCTGTC
The DNA here is from genome assembly GCF_040830845.1 of Sivoneniella epilithica UHCC 1019. NCBI lineage: Bacteria > Bacillati > Cyanobacteriota > Cyanophyceae > Leptolyngbyales > Leptolyngbyaceae > Sivoneniella > Sivoneniella epilithica. The sequence goes on along the minus strand of NZ_JBFPDP010000008.1, from coordinate 78,842 downwards.
GAATTCGCTCTCGCGCCGCCAGCGATTGACGTTGATTCCAACTGAGTGGTTCTGGCTGACTGACTTCAGGTTTTGATTTACATTTGCCATTTCTATCCCCATAGTGAAAGTAGCGGTTACCCTCGACGGATCTTGCCCAGTCTTCGGCTCGCTGTTCAATTTCATGTTGATGCTGACACCACTCTTCGTAGCCGGGTAATGATTGAGCAGTGGCGACAATTTCATCAATCAGTGCTTGCCCTGTTAATCGTTCTCCCCCACAGAGGACGTGATGGAAGATATAGGCACGCATCGCGATGCGACCGAGTAACCGATTGGTTTGTCCAGCGCCTGTCCAACCCAATTCAATCTCAGCATTCAGGTCGTTAACGAACTTCTCGGCTTTACCTGAGATCCGATAGTGTTTGCGCTGAAATTGTTTGAGCAGTCGTTTCAATGTTTTGCGTTCAACGGTGTTACGTTTCTGAGCAAACTGCCAGTGTTCGACGAAGGTGTGCGGGTCACTGCGGATGGGTTGGAAGTCGTTGTCGAGCAAATAGGAGCCTGCTTGTAGCGGCAGTCGGTGGGCATTGAACAGACTGAGGCTGCCTTTAATCGCATAGGGTCTGGGATTGGGAAATAGCTCCAGTTGTCCGCCTGTGAGACGAAATCCGGCATTTTCTAATAGCGTCGTCACGACGAGTGCGAGTTCCCAAGTGTTTTGAGTGACCTGAAAGGGGAAGTAGAGATGCAAGCCACCACTGTAGGAACTGGTGCAGGTGACAGCATTGACGAGTCCTAAGGGTTCAAGGGCAGTGAGGATACGGGAGACGGCAAAGCGATCTCGCTGGGGATGATAGATACTGCCTGCATCAATGTCGAGGATGCAGTAGTTGGTTGTTTTGCCAAAGCGTACTCCGAAGAGGGAGCAGCCTTGACACAGAATGCGATCTGACAGGGGATGACGGCTTTCGGTCTTCCAATCGGGTGTTTGCCTGGGTTCTGGATGTTTGGCGTAGATATAGTCATAGCGATGCGGAAAGAGTGCGAGAAATTTGTCTTCCCACTCTTGAACGTATCGAAACTGAGTTGTTGATTGAAAAATAGTCATTTTGGCTCCAATTAACTAATGGAACCAGTTCAGACAACCTCTGCTGATACGAGTAAAAGTTCAATACAATATCTGGCAACCCAAAAATTGTGATACAAAGTTTTCCTGCTTTTTAGCAAAAAAATTCACCAAGGATTACTAAATCCTGGCAATTTTTTTGTATGACAGATCATTGAGACTGCTATCATGCAAGCAGACAAAAACCAAACTAAAGGAATGGCTGTTCCTTTAGTTAAAGTTCGGGAAGCCGGGATAATTGAGACTTTGGCGAGGCTCTGTCCCGGTTTTCTAATTACTGTAGGTTGGCACAAGTAGGTTCTTTGAGTAGAACGTCTTTAAGCATTGGCTTTTGATAAGCCAGTTCATCATGATGTGTAGACCTCTGAGGGTGAACCATAAACTTTTTTTGTTTAGAACAAAAGAACTAAACTCCAATTAATGTACATTAAACACCCAAAATCTTACTGTAAAACACGCTGAAACTCCCGATCTGATTGCTTTACGCCGGAGTGATAGAGCCGTTTTACGCCGGAGTGATAGAGCAATTCATACGCGGGAGTGATAGAACAAAACTTGAATCTTCTTTCAAGCGGCAAAATAATTCATACGCCGGAGTGATAGAACAAAATGTCTAACATCTTTGGGTGGTAGGTTTCGCCGTAAAACTATTTTTAAGACATACGCGGGAGTGATAGAAGCATTCATATATGGAAGTGATAGAAAAGAAGACTCTTATACGCGGGAGTGATAGAAGGATTTATACGCGGGAGTGATAGAACTTGAATGTAAAAACATACGCGGGAGTGATAGAACTATTTGCGTAGAAATGTCTATTAGTGGAGTAGGTAAGATCATATTTCGACACATCTAGTAGAATTCATCTATCGCCTATCCCCATAACTGCATGGCTTCAATTGAAAGAGACTTAACTTTTCCGGTGGATGGTCAGCTACTGATGGTGTTGCCCAGAGCTGGAGCATCCATCAACAATCCAGATGTACGCTTACCGATTTTACGTTCAGATGGTGATGGGTACTATCTGGAGATGCGAGTTGAAGCTGATACAAATGATGCTGGTGAAGTCGCAGTCATACGGCGTGTTCCACTTGAAGATTTGACGACTGATGAGTGGGAAGAATTAAAGCAACAGTACGACAGCCTTGACCTTGAAACTCTAGCCGCTCAGGGAATTGCTAAAGGACTTGAAAAGATACAGGATCGCAAGATTCAGCGCCTATTCATGGCTCTGCTGACTTTTCTTAACCCTCGCCAAGTTGGAATTGTACTGTATCTCTATAAACTGGCAGATGAGCAAAATAATGGTCCGGTAGTTACTTTTCGCTCAAATAACTTGCTAGAGAACTTGGGCTACTCACGTACCAAAGGGGGCAGTTTCCATGCCAAGGTGCGATCGCAGTTAAACCGCGACCTAGTAGCGCTGCACCGAGTCGAATTAGTCCTAGCCAAGTCCCTGAGGGAAGGAAATAAAATTGGGGCAGAGGTAATCATCAAGAGTATTCTGCGAATTAAAAGCTACAAGATAGAAAATCTCTCACGCGACTTTGATTTGGCAAAAGCTGCTGATTATACTTATGAATTAGCTGACTCGTATACAGTATCTTTAGAATTTTTTGAAGGTTCTAGTCGTGCTGGGGATTACGTTTTGTTTGCTGGAGATGTAGATGTCACTCAAAAACTTGGCAGTAACACCAAAAACGACTACAGAACCAAACTATTAATCTACCTTGCAAGTCGGCTCAAATGGGATTCTCCCCAAGACGGACAGTATTTAACAATTTCTAAACAGTATTTGTTCAAGAATCTTGATTTATTAGGGAGCAACTCTTCAAGGAATAATCAGATTTTCTGGCGCACAGTTGAGGAGTTGCAGCAAGAAGGTTATATTCTTGGTGCCCAAGAACTGCCCGGTAAAAGGAAGACACCTAGCATTCAATTTCAAATCAATCCTCATAAGCTGAGACCGAGCGTAGCATAAACTTGTTTAAATCATTATCAAGGAAGTGCAAGCATTTGAGCATTTGCTTGCTCATTTCGAGAATAGAAGAACAGCCCCATCACAGTTAGTCTAATAGTGATGTTTCTTCAGATTCGCTTTCCTTGGTTTCAACAACTTCTGCAACTACCGTGTTTAGTTCCATTGCAAGTTGCTCCACAGTCGGTAGGTTTTCCTTAAGTGATTTGGGTAATGAGTCTTTTAACTGATAAGTTGAAACACCAATAGGACGATTGACATCCCTTAAAGCGTACTCGACAGCTGTTTTCTTCTTACCCTTGCACAGAATAATCCCGATCGTCGAGCGATCTTCTGGATGTCTCAATAAGTCATCTACGGCGGAAATGTAGAAGTTCATTTTTCCGGAGAACTCTGGCTGAAATTCGGTAACTTTGAGGTCGATCACCACATAACAACGCAGTTTCAGATGATAAAATAAGAGATCAATATAGTAGTCATCCCCATCGACTTCTAGGTGATACTGGCTTCCCACAAAGGCAAATCCAACTCCCAACTCCAGCAAGAATTCCCGAATGCGTTCAACGAGTGCCCGTTCAAGATCTCGCTCCTGAACAGACGAAGTAACGTCAAGAAAATCTAAATGATAGGGATCTTTGAGTAGTTGGGTTGCCAAATCAGATTGAGGGGGAGGTAGAGCGCGATCGAAATTAGTAATCGCTCCTCCCATTCGACGATATAGATCGCTTTCAACTTGATGCACCAATACATTGCGGCTCCAACCATGCTCAACTGTTTGTCTCGCGTACCATAGTCGCTCCTCATTAGATTTGAGTTTGTCTAGTAACGCTATGTTGTGATACCAAGTAATTTGTCCAAGCACCGCTTGGACAATTGCCTCATCAGGGAATGCTTGAGCAAACGCTCGCATATAAAGCAGATTAGAGCGGGAAAAACCCTTCATTTCCGGAAACTCGTGCTTTAAATCTTTTGAAAGGGTTTGAATGACTTTTGCGCCCCAACCTTGCTGCTGCTGACGAGTTAAAATGTCTCGACCAATCTGCCAATAAAGCAGCACTAGTTCTCGGTTGACGGCGAGAGCAGCACGAATTTGAGCACTGCGGATGCGAACTTTCAGGTTAGTCAGAAAGGTTTCGTAGTCTTTGAGATTGAATAAGTCAGACATGAATTAAATTTCAGTAGTCACAAAGTCTGTCGAGTAATTAAATAAGGCAAGGATATAGAGATGACCTCGATCAGGGCAAACTTTGTTACTAATGTTTGAGGATAGCAATTTCAAAACAACAACTTTGGGGGGTATAGCAGTTTGGAATCTGTTGCCTTTGACTCCTACAATAGCTGCAAAACCCTTTCCAAGGCTTGTTTTAACTCCTGACGTTGTTCAGTTGAAATTGCGGCTTTCTTAAGATCTAAGCTTTGAACAGCTATGAGGATATGATCAACGTGCTGATCTCTGCTTCCATTAGATAGTGCTTTTGTATTATCTCCTACAAGGTGTTTCTTCTGCTCAATGACCCACTGCTGAGCTTTGACCTCTGACAAATTGTTTGCCAAGGTTATTTCGATTCCCTCACTCCGTAGCTGTAATGCTTTTTCCTCAGAAAGCCCAAGATTTTCAGCCGTAAGCCGATTAAGTACGAGAGCTTGAGCGCAGCCTAAAGCTTTTTCTCGGACGGCCACTTTTAAGTCAGTAGTGAGACTGAGAGTAGGGAAGACGTTGCGATTCAACGTAGCAGGATGTTCCTGTAGTCCTAATAAAATTAGAAAGACTTGAATTTCTACTGGTTCAAGCTCGAATTGGGTCAAAATCGTATGTTGTTGCTCCTGATGTTGTAGATGTAACCTGTCACCTAGTTTCTGTTTTCTTCGCTTCAATCGCGTTAGCACACGATTCACAATTCTAGAAACCTCATCAGGCTTTAGTTCAGAAATTTCATCACAAACGATCGCGACTAAACTCGTTGCTTTGTCAAGTGCATTTAAATCTCGACGATGACGATTCGCTAGGTAAGTTCTACGCCGCAGAGTTTGATCGTTTTCAGGACGGGAGACAAAGACTGCCCGAATAGTTTTCCAGTTCAAGTTAGTAGCCGCTCTCCAGCGGCACTCTCCATCAAACAAGGTGCCATCATCGAACAACATGACATCATCAAGCTGACCTTCTTCTTGAAGCGATCGCTCCATTGCTTCAACCTCTTCCTTAAAGGTCTGTCGAGTCTGCTTTGGGTTGGGATGGATGTCGGCAATTGGATACTCAACTGAGCCTTGATTTTGCTTCAGATGTTCTCGTAGCTCATCAATCTGCTTTTGCAACAGTTGACGTTCGGTCTCATCCAAATCATTTGCTCGTAGATGCTCGATTTCACCAACTAATGTTTGCTCATGTTCATCCTTTTGTTGAAGTTGCTGCTCAAGCACCTCAATCTGCTGTTGTAGAACACTTTCGGTCAGATTTGCCCCCTCAATAAACTCATCTGGAGAGGTAGGTTTTGGTCTACGTTGAATTGGCATTTCTATCTATTCTCCTGAGCCAAGATCCATTTTTCGTCAAATACTGAACGGTAAAGTCGTGTAATTTCATCAATTGCTTTGGTGTCTTTTGGTCGATACTCAACCACCGCTTTACCTTCAGATGCCGAGCGTCGAAACGCCTTTCGAGTACCAATTGGCTGCTCCAGAAAAATCAACCCCTCTGTTTCTCTCGCAACTTGCGCTGCCTCTTCATTGTCTCCACCCTGAGCATCCGCCCGGTTAATAAAACAAATCGACTTCAGTTGGTCATTAAAAGTGCTTGCTTCATCTATTAACTTTGCAACACTGTCTAACGTCCATGCGTCAAAGCTACCCGGAAAGAGCGGGACTAGGTAGAGGTTGGCAACCAGCAGCGCTGCTCTATGTCCCGTATTGTCCCGCCCTCCTGCATCAATTACTACATCATCATATTTTGAAGCCATACGAGCCACTTCTGACCTTACTGCCTGCCCTCTAAGCTTGATAGCTGTGTAACCAGCCCCGCCATTTGGTTCAAAGATCTGATTTCGAAGCACTGTAAAGTCACTTGCACTATCTTGTTCATCAGCGTCAACTAACAAAATATCGTGACCAGCTAGCGCTCTCATTACTGCCAAATTTGTTGCTAATGTGGTTTTCCCACCACCACCTTTGATTCCGCCACAGACGACAATCATAGTCGTTTCCTACTGAAGAGTTTTTCAATGTACCGGGATTCCCCGGTACATTCCTATTTGAAACTTATAAAAACCGTACGGGGAAACCCCGGTACAGTTTTAGCTTGGAGATGAACTCAAAAAAACATCATTACAATGTGCTCTTGAGTTCATCTGACTCACGATATGAACACATTTTTCTAATTATTAGGGTATACCAGTTTTGCTTCGTGAATATGGCATCTTGCTAATTCTTCTGAGGATTTTTCCTCAAAAGGTCAAGTCAGTTGAGCTATTATTGAGCGTCATAAAAGCGGCTTGTATGATGGCACTCAATGATTATTCGTAAAAGTTTCAATCTCGTTAGGTCGATTCCTTATCCCTTTAAATGTAAGTCTGATGGGAGAAGATCTCGTGATTTAGGGTAAATAGAGATCGCTATTTAGTTCATACTGCTCACGAACTCGATGAAAAAAAACTCGCTAAATTAAACCGGCGTATTAAGAAGATTTGAACATAAAGCTTCGTCGAGTGTTTCTGCAATCACAGTTGCCTCAGATTATAGATTTGGAGCAGATGCAACTGATTCATCCTTTTCAGACGCGATCTCCCTACTCATCCTCATCACTTCATCGAACGCCTTCTCTGCCGCCTGCTGGTCTGCCGCCTTGGTATAGCGCCGAAAGTTCTGCACCGACTTATGCCGAGTCAACGTCATCACATGATAGGGATTCATCCCCTTCAATACCAAATTGGTCGCAAACGTATGCCGGAACTGATGGGCATGAAAATCAATTCCCGTCTGCTTTGAAATCGCATTCATCACCTTGCGAATCCCGTCATAGCCCAACCGCTGCCAGAGATTGCGCCGAGAATGGGAAATAAACAACGGACGCTCTGGCGATAATGTCTCCCCCGTCAGTTCCCGCCACTGGAGATACCGTTCTACCGCTTCCTTGCCTTGAGATGTCAGTGGCACCCATCCCTTACTATCTGCCTTCGCCTCCCGGATGCGTAGCCGTCGCCCATCATAATCTTCCAGATTCAATGCCGATACTTCCTCTGCCCGCAACCCATGCAGCAGCACTGCAATCAAAGCAATATTTCGCTCAGGTAATGAACTGGCTAAAGCTGTCTGAACAATTTTCTCCACCTCCCTATCCTTGAGATTCTGCGCCTCTGGTTCCGTCAGCTTCGGCAAATCTACTTCCGTCGTCGGATTGATACTGACATAGCGAGATCGCACCATCCATCCATAAAAGTTCTTCAGCGTTCCCAAAATTCTCCTGACCGTTGCGTCCGAGAGCGATCGCCGCCCTGTTGCTAAGTCCTGCCGCATCAAATAGGCTTTGAACTGGGCAACTTGACGAGGCGTAACCTCCGCCCAGCCCTTATCCGTCCAGTTCAGAAAGCACTGTAAGTCCTGCCGATAGGCTTTCTGACTTTTAGGAGCCAGCGATCGCGCCTGCAAAAACTCCTTGACCCGCTCCTCACGTAAATTCGGCAAACATGCGTGAGTCGGACTAACGGTTGAACCTGTCTTGCGATCAATTGATTGCAGTGGTATGACAATAGGATCTGGGACCCTTTTGCGGTGGTTCATGAGCGATGTTCCTCAATCAAAAACGTCCGACCATTCAGTGCATTTTACGACTTAAGCTGCTGGTGGAGACGGCTGATTTGAAACCACAACCAAATAACGGGCAGTTCCAGTGAGTTAGGATCAATGTGAAACCACATCGGTTGAAATCAAATTCACCTCGTGGTTGGGCGATCTGAACGAGTTAAGGATAAGGCTATGCAACTGCGCTCGATTGAAACTACCCCCAGTCCGAATTGCATCAAACTCAATCTGAACGAGGTAATTAGCGCCAAAGCCTTGACGCTGCAGAAAGGCGGAGACCAGACCAATGCCCCCGCGTTTGTCCAACGGTTGCTGGCGATCGAGTTCGTTCAATCAGTCTTTCTCGTCCATGATTTCATCACACTGACCCGTAAAGGGAATGCGGACTGGCAGCCAATCCTGACGGAAGCTGCTGGCATTATTGGGGTGGCTCAAGATGCTGGCTCAACGCTGCCAGATCAGGTTTCACAGTCCCAGGAGCCAATGCCAACTGCTAGTCCAACTAGCCAGCCGCACCGCTCAAACTTAGGTTCCGTTGAGGTCGCTGTTCAGGTGTTTCGTGGGATTCCAGTGCAAGTGAGAGCGATCTCTGCCGATGGTCAACAAGCGCGGGTAGCTTTGCCAGAGCGATTCAATCAGGCACTTCAGCGAGCGATTCGTGCCACGGGCGCAAATTACGTGGCAGAGCGACAGTGGGAACCCTATCAAGCTCCGGCTGGCTCCCCTGAAGCTATAGCGCAACTGGTCGCAGGCGAGATTGTTAGCCTAATGGACGATGACGAACTGGCTCGGATTGAAGCCGCTGTCATGTCCAACGACACCAAAAAGCAAGTCCATAACGCCGACCGACAGCAATCTCTGTTAGCGGATCTACATCACCTGAACTGGAAATATCGACTCAAAGCGCTACACCAGATTGAAGTCACCCCCGGAACGTTGCCGCAGATCGTCATGGTTCTCAATGACGAACAGAGCACGATTCGTCGCTGGGCTGCTGCTCTCCTCGGTGCTAGCGGTATAGATGCTGCCGTTCAACCACTGGCTCGGATTGTCCTTGCAGATCCATCCGCGATCGTCCGGCGGACAGCAGGAGATGCCTTAAGCGATTTGGGAAACCCCAGTGCCATGCTAACGATGACGCAGGCATTAGCAGACTCCTCGAAGCTCGTGCGCTGGAGAGCGGCTCGATTCTTGAATGAATTGGGCGATTTCACTGCTGTAGATGCCCTACGTAATGCAGTGGAACGCGAAGTGGAATTTGATGTGAAAATCGAGATGATAGCAGCGCTAGAGCGGATTGAGGGCGGCGGTGAAACTCAATTACCCATGTGGCAGCGCCTTACCCAGGGTGGCAGCGGCATCAATGCAAAGAAGTGAGAACAATTCAAATGGAGGATCGAACTTTAACGGCACTGACTACAAGCATGGTAAATGTAAATAGTACAAAGCAACTGTGCCATGACTCAAATTCCCTTCGATCAGTTAGCAAAAGAATTTCTCAAAGAATTTCTGACTCCGTTGGGTCGAGCCGAACGCAGTTTGGAAGTCCCCGGAGAATCCAAGTTTGTCGATGTTTGGTTTGAACCCTCTCCCCAACCTACGATTGATTCCAGTACTTTGGGCTTACTGGGTAAAATTGCCACAACTCCCTGTCTGATTGAACCCTTTCACAATCCGCCGACCCGCACTGAAGTGCGCACCTGCTTGCTCAAGCTCTTTTGGGTGCATGAAGACCAACGTCGGCAGGCGAATCGTCAAGAGAGCCGGATTTTGGAAGAGGAACTGCCTAAACTCTGGATTCTCGCCGGTGATGCTTCAAAGCCAGTTCTGAATGATTTTAGTGCAGTTCAAAATGAGCAATGGCTACCAGGCATCTATTTTCTAGCAAATGCGCTTAAGACAGCCATTGTTGCCATCAACCAGTTGCCAAAGACTGAAGACACTATTTGGCTCAGAATTCTGGGACGGGATGAAACACAACGGCAAGCGATCTCTGAAGTTTTGGCGCTACCAGCAACAGATTTTCGGCGTTCTAAAACATTACAAATGCTGACGGCATGGAAAGTTACAATTGAACTGACTGGTACCCAAACATCTGAGGATGAGCAGTTGCTTATGACCTTATCGCAAGCGTATTTAGAATGGGAACAGGAAACCGAGCGTCGAGGTGAACGCCGAGGTGAGAAGCAGGGCGAACGGAAGGTTATAGAAAATCTGCTCAAAGTTCGCTTTGGGGAACTCGACGAATCCCTGACTGCCCTGATTTCTCAAATCTTAGTCTTACCTCCTGAAGAGTACACCCCGCTGCTCCTACAACTCTCACAAGAAGAGCTATTAATCAGGTTTACTTCTTAGCCAACCCCCGGATGGGAGTTTATAGTCTGTGTGCGACTGAACCGAGTGCTCTAGGTTTACTGGTTCTCTCTCAAGTTTTGAGTCTTTTAGGGTCTCAATTGGCAAGATCGGGCTCAACTTGATTGGCTGAAGGATGGCTATTAAGCTTCCGGTTCTGTTGAGCGATCGCCGAGTCAACAGATGTTCATGTGACTTTACTCATAAGTTGACCAAAGCTGAACGCATAAGTTGTCCACGCTAACGGCTAGATCGCCTATTTTACCGTTGCAAGAACAGACGGGAACTAACCAGATTTAATCCATAACTTGTCCAAACGTTCGCAGTTGACTCATAAGCTGTCCAAACGTTCACTAGTCTGACGCTCCGGTTAAGAATTGTAAGCTGATTGAGAAAACAGACCCATTGACCCTGAGGTTGAAGACAACAACGGCAAAGTTTAAGATAATCCCTTTGCCTCACCGTGAGTCATGCTAAACGAGAAAGCCTTTAACGAGTGGTGCCTCAATCTGAACCTAAGCGCTCCCGCGTGTCATGCGATTGAACAAGTTCGTTCATCTGCCCCCTCCCGTCGAGTGCAGAGTAACCGACAAAATGTAGCTGGGAGTTACCCCAGTCGCAAAATGGGGATGACCATTCAGTTTGAGTCTCACCGCACCGAATTGGCACGTATCTACGAACTAGAGCGCGATGGCGCCGTATTAGAATACTACGACCAGCCCCCCGCAATTGAGTTGGTATACCCCAGCAAAACTGGACGAACGAATCGGCATTCTTACACGCCTGACTTTTTCATCCTGAGAACTGATAGTGCCGGATGGGAAGAATGCAAAACTGAAGAAGACCTGTTCAAGCTGAATGAGCGCAGTCCTAATCGGTACACCAAAACTGGTGAAGGGGAGTGGTGCTGCCCGCCCGGTCGAATTTATGCAGCTCGATTTGGCTTGACGTTTCAGGTCTGGTCGAATGCTCAAACCAGTTGGGTGTTTCAGCAAAACATGATCTGGTTGGAAGATTACTTCCACGCCACGATGAATGCTGTTGATAGCGAACGGATATCCACAATTAGTGCGATGGTTCAAACCCAACCTGGAATCACCTTAGCAGCATTATTCCAAGGCATTGAACATGCCACTGATGACGACTTCTACCGGCTGATTGCCACAGAACAACTCTACGTTAATTTGCATACAGATCCATTAACCGACCCTCAACAAGTTCGCGTATTTGCCAATTCATCCATCGCCCTAGCGTATGAACGGGTGATTCAAATGCCACCGCCTGCGGTCAGTTGCCCAATACAACGGCTCCCCATCCCCGTTGGCAGTACCTTGTTGTGGGACGGAGAACCCTGGACGATTGTCAACACAGGGATGACCGCAACAGGACTCCTACAGACAGACGGCAAATTCGTGGAGTTGCCCAATACAACACTTGCGGATCTGATTGGAATGGGCACGATTCAACAAGATCAAGTGACCATTCAGTCAGAGGCACAGGCGAAAGTCACCGACCTGCTACGCCATGCTCGCCCCCAAGATATCATCGTTGCCAACCACCGCTATGAACAGCTTCAACCCTATCTGGATAGCAATAGCCCTGCACCGCCCTCTCGGTCGATTCGGCGCTGGTGCAAGCAGTACCACACTGCTGCCGAAATCTACGGCAGTGGGTATGTTGGACTTCTGCCTCAGCACCAGGCGAAAGGCAATCGTGCCGCTCGGCTAGAGCTAAGTGTAATGGACTTCATGGGAAAGTTCATAGCAGATCACTATGAGACCCCCAAGAATCGACGTGCAGCACGAGTTTATCAGGCGTTCATCCATGCCTGTGAAACCCACAATCCACTCTTGACTCCACCCAGCTACCGTCGCTTTCTGTTAGAAATTAAGCGCCGCTCCGGGTATAACCAAACCCAAAAACGAGAAGGACATCGGGCTGCTGTTGCCAAAGAACCGTTTTACTGGCAACTGGAATTGACCACTCCCCAGCACGGCAGTCGTCCCTTTGAGATTACTCATATTGACCACACCCAGTTAGATGTTGAACTGGTCAGTTCCCTCGTAACACTAACTAATTGTGTACTCAACACCGACTCAGCAATTGGGCGACAGAATCTCGGTCGCCCTTGGGCAACCTTTATGGTAGATGCCTACAGCCGCCGACTCCTTGCTGTTTATCTGAGCTATGAAGAACCCAGCTACCGCTCCTGCATGATGGTGCTGCGGATTTGTGTACAACGCTTTCAGCGATTTCCGCAAACCATCGTAGTAGACAACGGCTCCGAATTCCACAGCCACTATTTTGAGCAACTGCTCGCCCACTTTCACTGCACTAAAAAGTATCGTCCTCCAGCCGCCGCCCGATTTGGCGGCGTGATTGAACGGCTGTTTGGCACCGCCAATACCCAATTTATTCATGAAGTGCAAGGCAATACCCAGATTAATCGTAAGCAGCGCCAGGTGACAAAAGCCGTTCGCCCAGAGAGGCACGCGATTTGGACTCTGGGTGAACTATATGAGTGTCTGCGTGAGTGGGCATACACGGTTTATGACCAGTGCCCCCACCCCAGCTTGGGGAACAGTCCGCAGCAAACGTTTGCAAGTGGCTTAATTTTGGGTGGTAATCGCCTCCATTTGAGAATTGAGTACGATGAAGCTTTTCGGATACTGACCCTACCCTCACCCGAACGAGGGCAACGTACCGTGCAGCCTGGGCGGGGTGTGAAGATTCATACCATCTACTACTGGTGTCATGAGTTTCGGCATCCTGATATTGAGCGGTCAGTGGTTGAAGTGAAATATGACCCCTTTGACGCGGGCATTGCCTATGCTTTGGTGCGCGGTCAATGGATGCAGTGCATTTTATTACCAATATCTCCAAGGACGATCTGAAAAGGAGATCGCACTGGTGAGTGCAGAACTCAACAAACGTAAGCGCGACCAGGGACGTAATGCATCGCGCTCCGATAGAGAGTTGGTGCAATTTTTGAACTCAGTTGCCGCCAAAGAAGAGCAATTTCTAACGCAACGCTTACGAGCAACCGAGAACAAAGCCGTTGTAAAAGCAGCAGAGAGCCGACCATTAAGCCCTACAACAGAAGTAGCTGTAGAGCCTATTCTGGCAACCCCAGTGCCAATAACAACGGAGATTTTAGACCCAACGACAACTGGCTTTAACTCGCTTGAATACTATGGAGAGTTCTAATCATGCCTCCAGATCGATTCCCTCTAGCACTATTGGAGCAACCCGTATCGCAACGTCTGGCTTATTTCCAGGGCTACACAATGGCACACCCGCGCCTGGTAGATACGGCTCATCAACTCATGCACGCCATCTACCAGCCATCTGGAGCCTCGTTGATTTTTATCTTTGGTCCAACGGGAGTCGGAAAATCTACACTCTTGCGGCGCATTTGCCAGAAAATTATTACAGATGCTCTGCCTGATCTCGAAAATAACCCCAACCGTATTCCCATTGCCGGGATAGAAGTGATTGCGCCAGAGTTCAGTGACTTTAGTTGGAAAGAGTTCTACTTGCGGGCACTGAAAGCGTTACAAGAACCGATGCTGGAGTACAAAGTCAGCCCGACTGACACTAAACTCAAACTGCGGATGGCATTGGAACACGCACTCCACTATCGCCAACTGAACGCTTTCTACATCGACGAAGCCCAAAACCTGGCAAAGGTTGCCAGTGGGCGCAGGCTACGTGACCAGACGGATTGTATCAAGTCCCTGGCTAGCCTTTCTGGCGTGCCGTTTCTGCTATGTGGCACCTACGAACTCCTGATGCTCCGCAATCTCAGTGCTCAGTTGTGTCGTCGGAGTATTGATATCCACCTCTGCCGGTATCGAGCCGAGTCGGAAGCGGATCTCAAAGTATTCCAAAGCGTGGTTCAAACCTTCCAACAGCACTTGCCCTTGGCTGAGATTCCAGCCTTGCTGCCTGCTTGGGAGTTTTTCTATGAGCGCAGTATTGGCTGCGTTGGGATCTTAAAGGACTGGTTAGTCCGCACCTTGTGTGCCGTTCTAGATAGCAATCCCAACGCCAAAACCTGCACGATGCGTCAACTGGAGTCCCAGGCTTGGTCCGCAGAACAATGCTTGCTGATGCTAGCAGAAGCCAGGGAGCATGAACGCCTCCTGTTGGAACGAGACACTGCGGGTGCTGATTTGCGTTTGGCACTGGGATTGCAGCCAACAGCGCATCAGCAGTGCCCCTCTTCCGCTCAAGAGTCTGAGGCACCGCAACCCAATCGGGTGGGACAACCCTTTCCTAAACGGCGTACTGTGGGTGCTCCACAGGATAATTGACGCGATGAAGACATACAGATCCTGGCAGTTTGATTTATCCACAATTCCAGAGCGCAGTCGCCTTTATGGGCTGCAACCCATTGGAATTGGTACAGTAAAGGTTGAAAGCCTGACCAGTTATCTAGCGCGCTTAGCAAGCGCGCACTGTGTGCATCCGTCAACCTTGATTCACCAAGAGATAGAACCGCTGCTGGAACAACGATTAGACTTTGCGATTCGGTTTAAAAATCCCTCTGTTTCAGGTCCAGATTCGCCGAATGGGAAGGGTCAGAAAGCACGCAAATATGTCCTTGCTTTGGAAGCGCTCACAGGGCAGAGTAACCTGTATTGCTTAACACTACTGCTTCTGAACGGCTTACATGCAAACCGTGGACTGCTCAATCCGGTTCGGGCTTGGTGCCCACTGTGTTACCAGCAGTGGCAGGCATCAGGACAACCCTTCTATGACCCCTTACTTTGGATGTTTCGGGATGTGACTGTTTGTCAGCACCACCACAGCTTGTTGCACACCCACTGTCCGCAGTGTCAGTACTCTCAGCGCCACTTGACTCGTATTTATCGCCCAGGTTATTGCTCCAAGTGTCATCAGTGGTTGGGGACATCTATCGCACCTTGCGACAACGGGGGCATCGTGATGGAACCAGATGTAGACTGGCGAGTTTGGGTTTCTACATCCCTTGCAGCCGTGCTAGCAGTAGCTTCCCAGATGCCTCAGCAATTTGGTGACCCACATGTCTTGGGGCAAACCATTGCAGCTAACATGTTCTGTTATTTGAGTGAATTAACACCGGAGCAGCAAGCTCAGTTTATTGCTCGAACTCGCGCTCATCAGAAGCTACTGACAGGTCAGTGTCATCCTCAAAAGGTGCCAGAGCTAACGTCACTCCTAACGTTTAGTTATTTTGCAGGAATGAGTCTGTTGGATCTTATGACCAACCACTAGCAATGGCGAACAAGACAAGGGTTTTGATCAAAAATGCCAGACAGGATCGATCTGTAGCAGCAAACTGCGTCAATTATCTCGATTCAATACTGATTCTTTGGGCGATCTCGACGGGATGCATAAGTTATCCAGGCGTTCTTGTAGGCAATACCTGTCCAATTGGTCAACTCATGAGTCAACAGATGTTCAGGGCAAGGGATTCAAAATCCTATCTTAATTATATTCCGGATAATAACCATTATCTGGAATATGATGAGGCTTAGACAAACTTGAGATTTGCTTCTGGAGTTAAAGACTATAATGCTCTCATACTGCCTGTTTGGGAGTCTTGCCATGCCTTCCCCCTTTCCTGGAATGGACCCCTATTTAGAAGGATATTTATGGGTTGATGTCCATAATGCGTTAGCCAGTAAGATTCGGCAGCAGCTTGCTCCTAAGCTCCAACCGGGCTATACGGTACGGCTAGAAGTCTACTTGGTGCAAGACACGGCTCCCGAAAGTGAAATTGGGATTCTTTACCCCGATGTGGAAGTGCTGCGTCAGAAATCGGCTCTTCCAGCGTCAATCCGTTCAACTCTACCCATAGAAAGGGGTAATCTCCTGGTCACTCCGGCTCCCCTCACCCTACCCCTGATGCCGCCCGTTGAAGTGCGGATCACCAATGTTGAGATTCGTGATACCGCCAGTAATACCCTAGTGACGAGTATTGAAATCCTGTCACCAGTGAACAAGCGAGAGCCGGGAATTACACCCTACCGCCAAAAGCGGCAGCGGCTCTACAACGCAAATGTGCATCTGATTGAGATTGACTTGCTGCGGCGTGGGACTCGTCCGTTTGCTCATCCGCGCCTGCCTGCCGTCCCTTACTTGGTAACACTGACCCGTGCTGGGGCGCAGGAGGTTGAGGTGTGGCCGATCGCCCTGCCAGATCCCTTACCGATTATTCCCGTACCGCTGCGCCCCCCGGATGCTGATGCACCGCTGGATTTAGCGGCCGCCCTACACGACATCTATAATGAGGCATTTTATAACTTGTCGATTGATTATCGTGAACTTCCTCCTAAACCCGTGCTAGCAGCAGACGATTTAGCGTGGGTAGATGCCTTACTCGCACCGTTGAGAACCGAGGCGTAATGTCTAAAAGAGCCTTACCGGAAAAATGCCGTAAGTGTGCCATGTTGTCTGCACAGCAAGCACAGACGTTGCATGGAGCAGAGGAGGATAACTGCTGGAATCCGGCGGTTTGTTACAGCCGTCGCTCGTATGCCAGAAACCGCGATCGCATTAACCAGACTCGCAGCCGCAAACGCAAGGAAGGCGAGTTAGAGCAGATTTCAGTGGAGTTTGAGCCGCTGAGTCAATTGGTGTTTGCGGTGCTGGTGGTGTATCGCAAAGCGGGAGTGGATACGCCTGTTCATGCGATCGCCGCTGAAATTTGGCAGGGACAAGAGAAGGTGGCAATTATTCCTTCCGTACATTGCGCTGGTATGGTGCCGAGTCAGGTTCACCAGTATGTCGGCAAAATGTTGAGTGTGTTGGAAGAATGCTATGGCGTTAAGAAGTTCGCGAGTCAAACGCGATTTGACCCGGAGTTGTGTGCATCTCGTCCGTGTCCGCTGCATAGGTGAGGTGAAGAAAATGAGGCAGATTGAGCAACTGGAGTTGAGGTTGTGGGAGGTGCTGAAGGAAGCGACGCTCTTGCCCGACGAGGCAAACTTAGGACAACTGCTGGATGGGCTGGATGCGGCGTTATTGGGGTTGGATACGGTGGGTCAGTTGCAGGTAGCGGCAGAGGCGATCCAGCAAATTGCTCAAGTCTTTTGCGCTCGCTCGACTCTAACGTTTGAGGAACTGGAAGCAACGAACAGCGATGAGGGTCCGGTAATGCCAGAGGATGCTTTCGATCGCTACGTTCGCCAAACAATGGAGATAGATTTTGACCAATTCATTGAACCTTTGGCGAGTCTACCTAGAAAAAGCCCAGAGCGAAACGTTCTAGAGGGCGGCTCGGTCGTTGGGGAGTTAGATCGAGCAGCAGTGCTGCAAGTCCTGGATGAGCAGATGAGCCAGGAACCAAAGTTAACGGAAGCAGAAATCTTCAATCAGGCGTTGGCGTTGGCGCATGATGAGGATGTGTCGGCTTGGTCAGAGGCGATCTCTCAGTGGATGATAGAGCAACGGGTTTCCACGACTCCACTCGTTAAGCTTCAGCAATCGATGGGTATGCCGCTGATTCAACTGTGGCTGGCGTTGCTGCTGGGAGGATTTTCGATCGAGCAACGGGGGGAATTTTATGAAACTGGACAAGTTTGGGTTTTGGGACGGTGCTAATACTGATTTGAGAGGTGTAGTTAGAAGCTAAGGAATTGGCGGAGCAGGAATGGCCGGATGGCAGAGTCTTCTACTAACCAGATCCTTCCTTTGCTTGCCTATGCCTCCTATCAATTGAGAAACGCTGTAATCGTCCTTGACGCAATGCTACGGGACATTATCGCCATCGCTTTGTTTGCCGTGCTATCTGGAGCATCCTCGCGAGAGTCACTATGAAGTTTTGCAATCTTCAAGGCGCGGAAAAATATGATAGTACAAATAAGAGCCGATAACTCCAATGGTGCTATTACGATAGGTTTGCCAGCCCGGCGTTGGCAAATGACCGACAGGAGCTTCAATCCTAAACGTCACGACATCCTTATAGAGGATTCCACGTTTTTCTCCCCAGCCGACCCGTCTATTGAATTCTCGCCCAACCTCAGTAGAGGGACACTGACCGTCAAGCGATCCACCACTTTGCAGATAAATATCTTTCTGAATACTGAAGCCAAACTGCCCTTGGCTAGCATCAACCCAAAGTTGGTCAATTATTTGAAGTTCAATGCAGGGAAAACACCGCAATTCCTCATCAGGAATTTTCTCTCCCGGTTCTCTACCCAACACTTGCGGCATGAGCAAGTAGGTTTCGTAATCTGCTTCTTTCCATTGCCCTGCTGCCAGGAGATTGCGTAACTTAGTGTAATTGATTTCAGGCTTTCGCTCAGAGAAGATGTATTCATACCGACAATTCCCAAACTCTCCTATGTTCGCCCAAAGCGGTAAATGTCCTGCCGGAGAACTGAGATGAAATTTAATGTCCTTATACTCGCCTAAAAAACCAGCCACGATCCAGCCAACGCGCTGACAAAACGCCTGCCAAACGCGATCGCCTGGATATTTGCCATCTATCGTCCCGCCGCACTGAAGATAAATTTCTCGTTGCACGTTGAAACCAAAGTGTCCCCGGCTGGTGCTTGTCCACAGTTGATAGATCGTTTGCAGGACTTCAGAGGAAAGTGTTAATACCTCTTCCAAGCGGATTACACTACCTGCTTTTCGTCCCAACTTTCTCAGAATCAAATCGTAGGTTTCGCTGTCAGCTTGTCTCCATCGTTGAGCCTTCAGCAACTCACATAACTCTGTATAGTCGCTGTCGCAGTCAGTGGGAATTTCTGGAATCTCGATTGAAATATCTGGTAAGGTTTCTGATTCATCAGGGCGATCGCTCTTTGTTTGCTCAGCGTGTTTGGCAACTCCACGGAAGGCAGTCAATCGTATAGGCTTATCGGGTTCATCGGTAGCAAGATTGTTCAACAACTCGATAGCTTCAGCGTGGCTCAAAAAATGTTCGCTAAGCACCTTCACGGATGCATGACGTAATGCATTGGGGATGTGAGCATTATCAATGAGATCCTTCAGCCAAGAGAAGAGTTGCGAATCCCCCGCATAGCATTCACCAATCGTACTCATGACCCAGTAATAGTCAAAATCTTGCTGATTTTGACTATGTTGATCGATACATTGGCGTAGCAATGGCAGAGTTTCAGGATTGTCTGTGAAATGAGCTATCCACTGTAGGGCGCGTGTTTGATTAATGCCATCATCATTCTGAGCAATTTCGAGTAGAAATGGCAGAGTTTGTGGTTCGTTCCGATAATGTTTAACCAGGAGTGCGATAAATTTGTCTTTGAAAACCACTCGTTCTTGTTTAATAAGATGATGTAAAACAGCCAAGGTTTGCGGATCGTCGTGGTAGTTCTGAACAAGCAACTCCACAGCTTTTTCCAGTTCATGACTACTATTATCAGCATCCTGATACGTTTGGATGATCTCCAGCCACAAGGGTAAAACTTGCGGATCGTCCCGATAATATTCAATTGCTGCTTCCATTGCCTTTACCGCCTGCTTTTTCAGACGCTCGTCATCACTTTGAATCAGAGATTGGATAAAATCCCGTAACAAAGGGAGGGTTTGAGAATTGCCTCGGTAGTATTGGGCAAGGAGTCGTACTGCTTCGATTGCTAGATGGGGTTGAAGCTGTATTGTTTGCATTGCTAAACGGGAGCTTGGATCTTGGAGCTGATGGAGTAGCAATGGCAGAGTTTGCGGATCGTCTGTGTAGTGTTCGGCAAGTGCGTACATAGCGATCTTTATCAAACGCTTTTGATCGCTTTGCACGTAGCTCTGTAGCAACGGTAAGGTTTGCGGATCGTCTTGATAGTGTTCGATAATCTGGCTCAGTGCTTCTTGTTGAATCTGATGATTTTCATCATTCTCAAGACGATCGCGTAACAAGGCTAGCGTTTGCGGCTCATTCTGGTAGTAAGCGCCTAACGCAACAACTGCGGGGTATCGAACAAATTCATCTTCAAAGTTTTGAACGCGATCGCACAGCCAGGAATAAGTTTTTGGGTCGTCGTGATAATACGTGCCAATTGCCTCAACTGTGTCTTGCCGAACATGAGCATCTTCAGAATTTTGAGCGCGATCGCATAGCCAGGAATAAATCTGAGGAGCGTCGTGATAATACTTACCAATTGCTTCAACTGCTGCCTGTTTGATCCCGCCATAGACATCATTTTCAGCCCGATCTTTTAATAGAGCAAGAGGAAGAGGACGAGGACGATCTCGATAGTAATCAGCAAGTTTCATGATTTGCCGAAAAATCGCCTCTTGTTCATGGCAATCAAGGGCATTGTTATAGTGATTGAATAGCATAGCCGAAGCTTGAGGATGATCTGGATAGAGTTCCAGAATTTCCTCCACTGTTGCTCGTTGAATCGGTTCAAGGGCTTTAGGTGGGTTTCTGTCTTTTGCAGTATTACTGTCCATTGTTCAACAACTCCTTAGAACTACAAGTTTAGTTTTGTATTAACACACTAATTTCTTACTTCATAACTATTTGCGAAATATATCTAGCAGATGCTCCGTCAATGCCTAGCGTTCTTTTTAGGTAATTGAAGCAATTTTCTGCACTCACTATCTTCTAGATATCTACATCATTATCTTGCCGAGTCACGAAACGCGATCGCATATCGAATGGCAAAGTAATTGATATCAACAAAGTAGCGATACATTCTACGAGCAGAATACTGTGACAGATATGCAGCCTCCCATGAACTCTAGGATAATCAAACTCATCTTCAATCTGAGCATCAATAGGTAAAATGTTAGATTGAAGATGCTTCACGAATTGCGACCATTGTTGAGTTTCATTAGTCATGCTTAAGCACCTCAAATTTGAGATTTTTGCCCGTCGAGGAACTGAATCTGGTCGCGGATTGGGTCAAAATCTTCATCGTTAATTGCTGACTCGGCTAACTCTGGGTGGAGTTCTAGCGCGTGATGGAGATCGGCGATCGCCTGCTCGAATTGTCCTTGCATAACACATAAACAAGCGCGGTTATACCAAGCCAGCGAGTCATTCTGATTCAATTGAATGGCTCGATCGAATGTCTCCATTGCTGACTCCAGCGATCCCAATTGCATCAGCGCCACACCCCGAATTGTTAAAAAGCTAGCAGATTGCTTGGGATAGTCTGCAATACTGTCGTCACAATAGGTTAAAACTGCGTTGTAGTCGTTTTGTTCGAGTAAATGCCATCCTCTTACAATAGCAGCCACGTCAGGCAGTAACAGTTGTCCCTGCTGGTAGTAGCCACTGTGCCAGCCATCGACAAACTCGATCGCAGGTTCGCTCGTGGCATGGAGTTGATTCTCATCATTTAAGCGAACCTGGCGAGGGCGATCGCAAACGATGCAGACGTTTTCGTAGGGAACAATCCAGCCGCAGGTTGCTAACAGTTGCCGCATCGCTGCTTGAGCCGCATAGTGAGATGCTTGCATCGGCGAAGCCTCTTGCTGTGCATACATCTGGCTGACCCCGATCACCTCAACAAGATCCTCTGGAGTCAGGTATGCTCGTGGTTTGATCGCATCAAAATCTGACCCACAAGCCACCATCTGCTCAGAGTTCAGAAACCATAGATAGGATTCAGCCGACTCTTGCCAAATTTGAGTCCCTAAGCTGGCGCGAATCGCTTCACCGGGCTGGAACTGCATCATCTCCCACATGGCTTTCCAGGCTGCTGACCCCGCAGGCATAGCTGACTGCACTAACTGTGCCACGATCGGCTGACCTAGAGTTTCACTGGGAACTTGGGTTTTCTGCTCCAGCCCACACCGTTCTACGCCTGCTAGGGGGCTGTCAAAGAAGTAGATTTCAGGGGTGGCTTGTCCGATTGCCGCATACATTGCTGTAACGGCAGCCGTCGCTTCAACGCGATCGATTGGGTGGGTCAACACCGCTTGATACTGCTGTTGTAGTTCTGGGGGTGGTGTGAGCGGGGTAGCGGGGTCATGATCTGCAGCAAAAACAGTGAGGCGCTGAATTCTCACCGAACTGTACTCCAGTTTGGGCAAGTTGAGCAAAGGACTGGTGTCTGCGATCGGATTACCGCTGATGTACAACTCGCGCAGGTTTATCAGCGATCGCAAGGGGCTGATATCGCTAATCTGATTGTTGACCAAATTCAACCATGTCAGCTTGGTGAGAGTTGCGAGGGGACTAATATCGGTAATTTTTGCACTCCGACAATCTATATAAGTCAGTTCAGTTAGCCCTTGCAACGGACTCAGATCTGAAACTAATTCACTTGAAAGATCCAGTTTAGTGAGCTTAGTTAAGAAAGCAAGCGGACTTAAATCTGTAATCGAGGTCTTCCAGCTACTGATTCGTAATTCAGTCAATTTGGTGAGAAACTTCAGCGGACTCAAATCTGCAAGACATTTGCTTCTAATCTCAAGATAGGTCAGCTTAGTTAGCGTTTGCAGCGGAGTTAAGTTCTCCAGTTCATAACCTTCTAGTTCCAGATGGGTTAACTGAGTTAGCGTTTGCAGTGGAGTCAAATCCTCAATTCTACGGACATTCAGCCTGGTCAACCGAGTTAGCCGACTCAGAGGTGTTAGATCGAGCCAAGATTCAGCCTTGATTTCGGAGTCAACCACCAATTCTAGATAGGTCAAATTTGTTAAGGTGGCTAACCGATCTAGATCCGCAGGCTGTCGGATCGTGAGTCGAGGCTCCCTTGGTAAATCCTGACAGCGACTTAATGGGCTAAAATCCGTGATGTCGTTGTCGTCAATTTTCAAATTCGTCAAATTTGGCAAGCTGACTAGAGGGCTAATGTCAGTAATTTGGTTGTCGTCAATGTACAGACGCTCTAGGGAAGTAAGCTGGGCGATCGTTTCTAAGGCGCGATCGGTTAGTTTGTTACTCGATAGATCGAGGCTCTTCAATTGCGTTAAGGCAAGCAAGGGACTGAGATCGATCACCTCCGTCAGTTGATGATCTCGATCGCCAGAAAGCTCAAGCTGGGTCGAATTCTTCAAAGCTTTGAGAGAGGACAAATCTGTGACAAAGCTTCGTGAGAGGTTTAACTCCCTCAACTCAGTCAAAGCAGCAAGAGGACTCAGGTCGATAATGCTGTTACCACCAATATTGGGGATACCACCTATATAAGTGCTACCACTTAGGTCGAGTTTAGTTAACTGAGTTAAGGCAGCAAGAGGACTCAGGTCGATAATGCTGTTACCACTCAAATCGAGTTCAGTTAAATTGGTCAAGGTCGAAAGAACGCTAATGTCAGATAGTTTGCTGCGATCTGCCCAATCCTTTGCATTACCCTTAATATCTAGGCTGGTGAGATGTGTAAAACATACCAACGGACGCAGATCCGTAATCTGGTAGGAATACCCACCACAGTCGCGGAGGCTTAGTTTTGTACTTGCTAAAATGATGCGTTCTGTAATCTCAGCTTCTAGATCTGTCCTAACTTCATCAGGTAGCAAATCCCATACATCGCTCAAAGTGAAGGATTTGTAGTAGTCGCTAAGATCTAATTTTGTGCAAGCTGAAGAAACGCATTCTATAACCACTGCATTATATGACTCTACTGGTTCGCCCTGCTCCCAGTTCAACAAGTACCCTAATTCGATCGTGTCTTTCAACGCTTCGACGGTACGTTTTGCTTCTGCTGGTAGGCGATCGATGGCGCGGCACCAATCAGCAAAAGTCTTCAACTTGCTCAGGTCATTTTGGTTCGTCATACAATCGACGCTCAGTTTTCGGATGGCTCGGATCGAAATAACTTCACAACTTCTCTATCCGCAAGTTCGTTTCCTTCCAAAACCTACACACCTCTTGCCCTACTCAAAGCAGCTAGGTTGCAAAAGGTTTGTTTCTGAGTAGGACTCAAATCTGCATAATATCAGCCTACTTTGCTGCCTAAATAGACTGCTTGGATAACAAAGTACTGTAGCTATTATTGAACTAGAAGTTTGTGCGTAACATACCCAAACGAGTGATTAAACTGAAAAAATTATCTACAGTGCCAAATTAAGATGACATTAGACGCATTTGTGTCGCTGTGCAAAACCCCTGCTGTTGCATAGTTGCAGAGAGAACTTGGTCAGTGACCGCATCAGTTATCAGAATTACCAAGCTTACTTTTCCACTTAAAGCTACCTAGCTTTAGCTATGCTTCTTTAACGACATTATGTGTCTCCACGAAAAAAGTCACTGTACACAACTTGTCAGGGTAGAAAATCAGAGAGATTTGCGTTTGCCAATGAAAAGCAAACGGTGGGACAACGAATCTACAGCTTGACTCGTGAGGCATACCATCAACTGCTGGATATGGTACACAGCTTATTGCTCAAAGTCGCACTTGAGGGTAAGTGTTGGAGATGCTAATGCCTGGTTAAAAAGCATTCACTCTTTTTATTCTTTCATTGGAACTTACCAAGTGCTGAGAACATCAAACTGGACATAGCCTTTGAATTTCGGCGCAACGAGAGCGACAGAAGAGGAGCAAGTTCTCCGCTGCTGGTGCAAGGTTGATTGACAGCTTGGATTGAAGTAACAAATGCGTTTCCACCTTTACCACTCCACTGATAGCGATTCTCTATATGGCGCAGGTTCTTCACCAGCTTTGAGATGATTATTGCTATTGAACAGAACTTTGGTCGGGCGGTCGTAAACAATGCAAACATCCTCAAACGCAAAATGCCAGGGACAATTTTCTATTAATGCTAGTAGTGTGTGCCACTGCTCTGCAAAATTATGATTACAACCTAATGTCTCAGTGAAGAAATCTAACATTGCAATATCACCAGCGGCTCCAGCGATCGCTCTAATTTGTTTGTGTGTTTCCACGACGAGTGGACATTTTAACTGAGCTTCGAGTGCAGCAATAGAGGGATGAAGTAAATAGGACAGTTTAGCACCGAGTGCATAACTTTGCCGTCGCCATAGCTGAGTCCATAGAAGAGGAGTAACTTGCTTCCTTAATTGCTCGTGCATACCACTGGCAACTGCAAACAGGTTACACGGAGGCGTACTTGAAGGAGGATCACCAAACTGTTGCAACACTTGGAGAGGACTGTTACAGAAAAGGATGTTGGGTTCCTCAAACCCCATAAGCTGATATGCAGATTTGATAGTATTTGCTGCATGCTCATGCTTCAGCTTATCCGTTGATAAGGCTATCGATTTCCATTTCTTCCAACAATTTAGGACTAAAAACCGCTGCTCTGGCGTTAATTCAGTAATCATTGAAATGCTTTCACTATGAACAATAAAAGTGACCTATTAAACTGGCACTGAACTGTAAAAAAAGACCGCCTCATAGCTAAAACTTTCACAATCTCCATGCCTTTAATTATGCTTCAACACTCCAATAGCAGTTTTGCCAGAGCAACAGTGGAAATTTTCCGTATACTAAGTTGTTAGCCTACTTCGTTTCTAGGCTGAGGTGCAGTTTAAAGGCTATCTGTTATTGCTGTATCAAATCAGGGTGAGCCTGTGTGAAGGGTCGTAATCGTTGAGCAACGAGCGGCTAAATTTTGATTTGTCAATATTTTATTACAACAAAAATAATCCATGAGGGTATTGTCAGGGTGCAATCGCCTTGCTTACGTTTGAACACAAACTCCAAAACGGGTAGCTGTGGAAGAAGTAAGCAGATAGAGATTTTGCAGATTGTAAATGCCAATTCACTCACCTGTGAAACCATGAGAGAACAAAAGCCTACGCTTGTCGATTTTCGTCAGGCAAATGCCTAGGATGCCTTGTTGCCAAATTCGGCTGTTTTTGCAAATGCAGCTTGGAACAATCTCTACCTTGAAGTTCATGAACAACCAAAGTTTGCACTAGATGAGCATCGGCAAACCATGTATGTGCTTGCTCATATGCTGTCGCGCTCATCAGGAGAGCGTTGGTTCGACGGCAAGCGCAACTATGAGCAGCGAAACATTGGAGATGTTGCCATTTGCCCTGAAGGAGTGACGCATCGCTGCAATTGGGAAACTGCGTCGCGATTCATGATTTTAGCAATAGAGCCTGAACTACTTAAACAAATGGGTCAGGATTGGATAAATCCTGACCAGATCGAACTCATTCCTCAGTTTTCAACTGGAGAAGATGTTTTGATGCATGGCATATTAACGAGATTCAGAGAAGAATTGGAAGCACAAGAAATCAGCAATTACTTACTCATTGATAGTCTCAAAATAGCAATGACTATTCACTTGTTGCAAAGGTATAGCACTACGAAACCGAAGCCTGCTGAGGCAAATAACGGATTGTCTAAAGCGAAGCTTCAGCAGGTGACAGAATACATCAACGAGCATCTTGTTCAGGACTTGAAACTCAGTGAAATCGCCGCGCTCGTCCAACTCAGTCCTTATCATTTTTCTCGCCTATTTAAGGAAAGCATGGGCGTAACATTGCACCAATATATTTTGCAGCGTCGAATTGAAAAGGCAAAATATTTGTTGAAGTACAACCACTTCAGCATTTCAGAAGTTGCTACCAAGGTGGGCTTTTTTGATCAAAGCCACTTGACGCGCTATTTCAGACAGATTGTTGGTGTCACGCCAAAACAATTCCTGAAAGGCTGATTGCTTGCGATCTCAGATTGAATATCAGGCAAGTTTCATTAGGGAGAGCGATCGCAAGATTTTCCTAAAAACTCCGCAAGATCTTCCTAGAACCTGACCTATTAAGTTTTTTAAGCTATCAACAGAATCTACATAACATCCCAAATTCAGGTATTTATGCGAGTTTTGATCAGTATGTAAGATCCCAATTCGGGCAGATATGCTTACTTTTTATCCGCATAAGATCGAAGTTTGCACACTTTGAAAAGACAGGGCTATTACGAGACCGATTTGCGTGGTTCGCGATATGAAACTGTGGGAGCAGGGTATACCTTTATTCTTTAAGGGAGATAAATAATGGGGATTCAAGAAGGTTGGAAGTGGTGTAACAAGTGTCAAGTTATTTCTTTTGCTGGGGATTCTTCACTTGGTAGATGCTCTGCTGATGGTCAACACGATTACAATGGAAGCGGAAATTATACGCTCAGACACGATGACTCTACTGTGGACTTGCAAAGACGCATCTTCAGCGTGTGCTCACCGTTCTAGCGATGAACTTGGCTCAGATTGTGTCTTGGCTTAAGGGAGAGCCATTACTTAAACTTCGGGTGTCACGTTTTGCAGCACTAGCACCGACATGAGATACCCATACCACACTCGCCAACAGCAACCATCCCTATACAAAGGTGAACAGCGAAGTGAATCTTTGCTTCATCCGACTGATGCTCAAACGGCTAGCGGTCAATTAAATACCAAAGGGGTTTTATAGAAATTTCAAGAGCGAGTTGTTAACTTCACCCTAAAGAGTGAGTGACGATAGTCCAATACTGTAGCTACCTTGAGAAGCAGTACTGTATCAGTTTGGCAAATGAGATAAATAGTACTGTTCTTCAATGCCTAGGTAAACCCACTATTGATTTCTGTGAAATTCATTGCATTGCAAAGGGCTGTATAGCGACATAGTGGTCAGTGTATTGACAGTTTGGCTTAGCTCCATCATCAATGTTTTACTTTCATGGCAAATTTTCGCGCCATTCATGCAGTTGGTGAATCATTAAGGAGCTACCTGCGTAATATATATCCTACCGATCTTCCGACTTTTGATATCCAGCTGATTTCTAGTAGCAAACTTGCAGGAACTGAGGAATTAAGTAACGCTTTAACTTTATTGTTGCACCGAGTTACTACTAATGAGCATCTACGCAATAGCCAGTTAGGTAATGGAAATGGACTGTCTGCTCGAAAAACTCCCCTTGCATTGGATCTGCATTACTTAATGACTGTGTGGGCAGATAATGCAGCCGATGAGCAAATTGTATTGGCTTGGGCAATGCAACAGCTTCATCAGTATTCTTGTTTTGATGCATCGTCTCTGTCGCCAGAAGCAGGTTGGGGAACAGGAGAAACGATCGAACTGGTTCTGGTCGATTTGAGTAGTGAGGAAATCATGCGAATTTGGGATCGTTTGAAGCCTTCGTACCATTTGAGTGTGGCATATGTTGCTAGAGCCGTGCGGATTGATCCCGGACATCAGGAGGATGCCCTTCCAGTTGTAGCGACCCGCTTTGCTTGGCAAGCACAGGAGGAAGGGTGATGCTGGTTCAGTCCATTGATCGCAGTGTGTTGGGAACTGTGCGGTTTCTAGATGCAATTACAGGAATTCCGATTCGCGATCGTCTATCAGTCACGGCACCCGGAATACGCTTGATTCGCAATCGCAGCGGTGATTTTGTGATAGCCGATGTTCTCGGCAATCCAAATTTACAGGCGTATTGTTCGACCTTTGTTCATCCTACGGGAACACCTGATTTAGAATTAGAAAGCGTTTCAATTCAATTACAAGTAGTCGATCCAACGCTTCGATATCTCCCCCGTCAGCGAATTATTCGTCTGCCTCGTAATTCTAATCCTGCTACTGAAAATTCCTTGTTTCAACCCGTTGCAGTGCAGTTGTATCGTTCACCCATTGCTCAAACTGCACCGGGATGGGGGGTTCTTCGCGCCACTGTCGTGAATCAGTCGAGCAATGAGCGATTGCCCTGGGCGTTGATTCGAGTGGTGCAGAGCAGTCCTGCGAACATCACGCTTGCCCAAGCTGATTGGCGTGGTGAAGCACTGATTGCAGTACCAGGAATTCCGATCCGAGTTTCTGCCACCGGAACTGACTCTGTGTTAACCAACGAAGTCAACGTCACGTTGGAGGTGTTGTTCGATCGAGAATTGCAGCCCATTTCTGCTACTGCTGATCTGTCGTCACTTACTGATCCAAATCCGAACTATGTTCCAGATCCTGATTATTTAGAAGCCACAAAGGCGAGTATTCGCTCTGGAAGCCTGACTTATTCGTTGGCTTCTGGTCGCGATCGCTCTGCCACTCTAGCCGTTTCGTTGTCCTGAGTCATTGTCTGCCATACCTTTTGTTAGTTAAGGAGAAACGACTGTGCCTGAATATCTTGCTCCCGGTGTCTATGTTGAAGAAACCAGCTTTCGCTCCAAATCGATTGAGGGAGTTGGCACTAGTACGACTGCCTTTGTCGGTCTAACCCTGAAAGGTCCGGCTGGGATCACACCCGATTTGCTGACCAGTTTCAGTGATTTTGAGCGGGTCTACGGTGGACTCAACGACATCAATGGCAAACCGAATTACATCGCTCATTCTGTACGAGCTTATTTCGACAATGGCGGTTCCCGTTTATATGTCTCACGAGTTCTTGCCAGTGGTGCGGAGGCTAGGTCAGACAATTTACTGCCTAGTGGCGAGAAAAAAACCACAGCGTTGTTCAAGTCGCGCTTTGAAGGGGAAGGCGGAAATGGCAAAATCAGCCTAATTCAAAAGGAATCTCCAACCAGTAAACAAACCTTGGGTAATGCTCCGGTTGGCAGCATTCTGCAAGTCAAAGAGACAGAAAAGGGGACAGAAAAGAAGTATTTTCTGAAACAAGCTGATACCAAACAGTTGGATGACTGGAAGGCAGGCGACACTGCTTTGAACCAGAATGATTTAAACCCTCCTTTGCCCTCCGGTGTTTCGCCCCTGCCGCCACTCCCACTTCCACCGACTCTGGATCTGATTACAGTCACAGTCGTCGTTCGTGATCCAAACGGCACCGAAGTCATTTACGACGATCTGGGGTTAGATGCTCGCCATCCTCGCTATATTGGCACTGCTTTGGCGATGTCTCCCCAGCGGCGATCGGACTTTATCAGCAATCCGTTTGCCCTTGTGATCAATCCAGGCGATCCAACTGCTCCAAGCAGTACAAGCGTCAATGCGCTTGAGTTGCGAGCGGCAATCTTTGGCGCTACTTCTCTGCGAGAGATCACCCTAACGGGAGGCACCAACGGGAGCGATCCCACTGTGGGTGGTTACAAGTCTGCCTTACAGGCTCTGGAAGCGTTAGAGGATGTCGCGATCGTCGCAGCTCCGGGACATTCTGCCTATTCAGAAGAGCTGTTTTTAGCCGTTCAGCAAGAACTACTCAATCATGTATCGCGGCGAAAAGCGTATCGTGTGGCAATCCTGGATACGCCTAAAGATGCAAATTTAACCCAAGCTAAAGCTGTGCGAAGTCGGATTGATTCAACCTACGCCGCCCTTTATTATCCCTGGGTTGTAGTGGCGAATCCGCTAGCAAAACCAGGAGATGTCGCGCATTCTGAGTTAGCACTTCCGCCTTCGGGGTTTGTTGCTGGTATCTATGCCCGCAATGATGTGGAACGGGGGGTTTATAAAGCGCCGGCTAATGAGATTGTCCGGGGTGCTTTGCGGTTTGAAACCGACATTAATTTTGCTCAACAGGAAGTCTTGAATCCGCTTGGTATTAACTGTTTGCGTTTCTTCTCTGGTCGCGGCTATCGCGTCTGGGGTGCCCGGACTGTGAGTTCTGATCCGGAGTGGAAATATATCAACGTGCGGCGCTATTTCGTCTATTTAGAAGCTTCTATTGATCGCAACACGCAATGGGCAGTCTTTGAACCCAACGGAATGAGTTTATGGACAAATATTCGCGACACAATTTCTGCATTCTTGTACAACGAATGGCTATCGGGGGCACTGCTTGGCAGTACTCCTCAAGAAGCCTTTTTTGTGCGGTGCGATCGCTCCACGATGACCCAAAACGATTTAGACAATGGGCGGCTGATTTGTCTGATCGGCGTTGCCGTGATTAAGCCCGCTGAGTTTGTCATTTTCCGAATTGGTCAAACCACTGTAGAAGCGCGGAGTTAAGAGACTTTCACAGACACAGCCTGTAACCCAGCAATTATTCATACAGGAGACGACTAATGGCAGCACGAGATTATCCATACGGGGCGTTCAACTTTCGGGTGGAAATTGGTTCGGGGGAAACAATGGGAGGCTTCTCAGATGTTTCGGGGCTCAATACTGAAATCACGATCGCCGAGTATCGCAATGGCAACGAAAAAGAAAATCACGTTCGCAAAGTGCCAGGAATGCATAAGGTTGGAGATGTCACTCTCAAACGCGGCATTATCGACTCGAAAGGTTTGTGGGAATGGATCAAAGAAACTCGCCGCAATGGTTACACCACTAAAAAAGAGGTAAAAATTGTGCTGCGCGATGAAGCAGGCGCAGATGTGCAAGCTTGGAAATTGCGCGGTGCCACCCCAATAAAATATACCGGACCTACGCTTGCTGGAAAGGGTGGGAGTGATGTGGCGATGGAAGAATTGGTGCTGTCTGCGGAAGCGATCGAGATTGAATAACCCGTTGCTGCTTTTATCTGAGATTCACCTGCATGAACCGTCTCGTCTTTGAAACTCAATCGGTTGTGCTGTCCAGTGACCCGAATCGCACTGATGTTGCGTGCTTTATTGGGTTCGTGGGCAGGCGAAACACTCCCTTGCCAGCCAACGTGCGTCGCTGGTTGGAACAGGGATGGGCAGGGGCGGATCTAGATGCTCTGCTAAACATTCCTGTCTTGATCGATCGCTGGGATCTGTTTGATCAACTGTTCGCCTGGGATCAACGGAATTACAACAATCAGGGATTACAAGGCGCAACTTATTTGGGGGCAGCCGTGCGATCGTTCTTTGCTCAGGGAGGCAGCAGGTGTTATGTGGTGCGGGTCGGCGACCCGTGGACTGCCAAGACTGAGCGGGTTGATCGCCTGGCACAAATCAAAAAGCTAATTCCAGGCTATCCAGAGCGTTTAGAGGTTGCGGCGATCGATCGCCGCAGTTGGGCAGGAATTGGACATTTATTTGGTTTGCCGGATGTTTCATTTGTTTGTTTGCCTGATCTACCAGATGCCGTGCAAGTGCAAATGCCTCCCGTTGAAGAACCAGAAATTGCTGCCCTTGAGCAGTTTGTTGAATGTTCTGAACTCGCAGCACCCCCGCTTAAAAATCGGGTAGCTCTCTCCTTGCAGGTGCCGCAGTGTGATGCAGCCGGATATGCAGATTGGGCGAGAGCCGTGCATCTTGTGGCTGAATTGCTGGTGCAGTCGCATCGCAGTACACCTTCTTTACGAGAAGTGCAGTTGGTCGTTGCGGTTCCGCTACCAATTCCTGGGGTTGCAGTAGAACGAAATTTACTAGCATCAATGACTGGGGCAAATCCCCCCCTCGCAAATCATCCTCGCGATCATCAAGATGGAATTGCCAGCGCATTTGTCCAACTTGTCTATCCTTGGGTGCAAACACCGGGATCATTGAATCTCCCTCAACAGCTTGAAAGCCCTGATGGAGTGTTGGTTGGAATTCTTGCCCGCACTGCGATAACTCTTGGCAGCTTTCGCAGTGCTGCGAGTTCGCATCTTGCCGATGTGCAAATTCTCTCTCCGGTCCTGACTCGTGACCAACTGTATCAGCCCTACCTAGATCAGCCGACCGCTACGGCTGCACATCATAGCCTGATTGAAAGAGTTTCTCTGTTGGGTGCCACTCCGGCTGGGCTACGGCTCTTGTCGGATGTGACAACCAGCCTTAACGAAGAGTATCGGCTTGCCAGCGTCAATCGCTTGGTGGCGCTAATTCTTCGCACTGCCCGTCGTTTGGGTGAGGAATATGCCTTCAGCGCTTCTGGGGCAACCCTTTGGAGCCAGATGAAAACGAGTTTAGATCGTGTGCTGCTTGGTCTTTTTCAAGCAGGGGCACTGTGGGGAAAAACGGCTGCTGAAGCATTTCAAGTTCGCTGCGATCGCACCACGATGACGCAATCCGATCTGGACAATGGTCGAACGATCGCCACTGTGCAGTTTACAGCCGCAATGCCTATCGAACAAATTACCCTCACCCTTGCCATGAACGAGGGCGGACAGTTGTCTTTGTCTCGCGACCACTAATTTTTACTCAAATCACTGTTTATCCTCATGCCAGACCTACTTTATCCGCTACCAATGTTTCGCTTTTGGGTGGACTTCGATGAAGCCCGCCTCAGCGGCAGTAGCAATGCCTCGATTCCTCTCTGTGGAGGAGCATTTTCAGATTGCACTGGATTGGAAGCCACGATGGAGCCAAAAGTGATCAAAGAGGGGGGACGTAACTATGGAGCTGCCCAACGAGTTGGTACCGTAACCTTCGCCACCGTCATTCTCAAGCGTGGCATGACCACAAGTCGTGATTTGTGGAGATGGTTTGAAATAGCAAGCCTGCAAGGGGCTTACACCTATCGACTAACTGTCACGATTACCTTGTTTGATACCGCAGGAGATGGAGTTATGTCTTGGCAACTCGACAAAGCCTTGCCAGTTAAGTTCAAATCAGCCGATTTTAATGCCAAATCAACTGACATTGGAATTGAAGAGTTGCATCTCGCCCACGAAGGGTTGCGATTACTCGACATTCCCCGACGATTCTCTTTATCCGGCATTGGAGGGTAAGCATGACTGAAATTCAGCTTGCAAAGCTTACACCGCGATCGGGTAGTCGGTCTGCGATCGAAGTGCAGTTTAATCCAGTTTCTCTGGACTACAGCGTAACTAATTCACTAACGCCTAAAGCCGATAGTAAGACGCAGTACACGACTAAAACTAGCGCGAAGCTGTCGCTAGCTTTAGTTTTTGATACGACTGATTTAGGTCAGGATGTGCGATTGCGGACGCAGAAGATTGCTAACTTGATGAAACCAGATTCGGACAAGGCTCCGCCAGTGGTTGTATTTGAATGGGGGACATTCAAGTTTGAAGGCATGATCGATTCTTACAAGGAAACACTGGATTTCTTTGCCCCCAGTGGCGTTCCCCTGCGAGCAACGATTAATCTATCGTTTGCTGCACAAGATGAAGTTTTTGAAGGAGATCAAGACAACGCCAAAGAGCGCTCCAAAGATCCTCTAGTTATGAGTGTCTCCAGCGGAAACAGTCTTGCTGATATCACCTCTCTTGGTGGCAATCCTGCTGCTTTTCGCGCTTTGGCATCTGCTAATTTTCAAGAGACGATTCGGTTTCCCAGCGGCGCGATCGCGCTCGATGCCAGCATTCAACTTAATCCTCCAGTTGCCTTTGCCACCGGACAGGTGAGCATAGGGGCAGGGGTGGGATTGGGAGTCAGTGGTGGGATTACAGCCGGAATTAGTGGTGAAGCAGGCATTAGTGGTGGTATCGATGCCGGGATCAGTGGTGGTACAGGTATTGAGGGTGGTATTGGCATCAGCGGTGGCGCAGGAATTCGCGGCAATGACAGTTCAATCGCCCGTATAAGTGGCAGTTCGTTTGCAGGTTTGCGATCGCCTGTGCAATTGACGCGATCGCAAGTTCGGTTAAATACCAGACACCTGATTCAGTCCAGCGAGTCATTTAGCTATGCCACAGGTGCGGGAGCCAGTTTTCAGGTAGGCGGACAAGCGAGTAGCGAAGGTTCTGCCAGCCTGAGTGCTGATGTGGGGGGGGCTGCCAGTTTGCAAGGTCGTATTCAATTTAATGGAGGTTAGTGATGCCCGTTGTGTTTGATGAAGTGCAAGGCAGTGTTGTTGCAGATGAAGCGACTCCTTCTACTGAGCCACACCCGGACCCCCGACCGACTCAACCAGATCCCGAAAAACTGCATCACTGGCTCCGCCACCGCGATCGTCGAGCGGCTCGATTAAAAGCTGATTAAACCCTTCTCATTCACCTGTTGCCCTATGCCTGAAGCTCCTACTACAACCCTGGCAGTCTATAGCGCCCGTCCCACGGTGCAAATTAACTTGCAGTCCTACGCTAAGGTCAGCGAGTTGCTGATTGGGATGGAGATGGTCGAGCAAGAGGGGGGGCTGTCATCCTTAGAGTTGCGATTTAACAATATTGCTAGCGATCCAGAGGGAGGGGCAGGGCTGGCATTTGAAGACGATCGCATCCTTAAACTGGGAGCGGCGATTGCGGTCTATAGCGGTGATGAAATGGCTCCCCAAGAGATTTTTCGCGGCATGATTACTGGCTTGGAAGCAGAATTTTCAGCGGATGGCGCACCGACCTTGCTGGTGCTAGCAGAGGACAGCTTGCAGCAAGCACGCATGGCAAGACGCACCCAGATCTATGAAAATCCCTCTATTGCGGATCTTATTCGCCAACTTGCTCAACGACTGAGCCTGACCCCTATCATTACGGGCTTTACCGACGCGATTACTACTCAGGTGCAGATGGATGAAAGTGATTTGGCATTTTTGCGGCGAGTGCTAGCAAGGTATGACGGTGACCTGCAAGTGGTGGGGACGGAACTGCATGTTTCGCCGCGTGGAGAGGTTCGGCGTGGTAGCTTAGAACTGCATATTCATAGCCAACTGCGGCGAGTTCGTATTCTTGCTGACCTTGCCCATCAGGTAACTCAGATAACGGTAAGCGGTTGGAATCCAGAGCAGGGGCAACCATTTGCGGTGAGCAGCACGGGTGTTCATCGCGGTCCAGGAACTGGATGGATGGGTGCTCAGATTTTGGCAAATGCGGTTGGAAGTCGGTCGCATCATATTGCCCATCTCGCGGCAACAAGCGAAGCCGAAGCTCATGCGATCGCGGATGCAGCGTTTGATGCCCGCGCTCATCGCTTTGTCCAAGTTGAGGGTACGGCAGAAGGCAATCCGGCTTTGCGGGTGGGAACGCATGTTTCATTACTGGGAATGGGCGATCGCTTTGACAACAGTTACTACGTGACTCGCGTGTGTCATCGCTTCGATGGTATCCGTGGCTATGAAACAGATTTTGAGGCAGAGAGCGCCTTTTGGGGCGGTGGTAGGTAAAGGCTGAAATCACAATGCACAAATCATCGTTTGGAGTTGACGGATGCAATCAACACTTTTTGAAATTCCCACAGCAGGCACATTTAATAGTCATTATTTGGCAGAAGTGGTATCGGTAGACGATCCACTTAACTTAGCGAGGGTACAGGTGCGGCTCTTCAACTTCAACGGTGTAGACGATCAAAATGCCGCAATCTGGGCACGCGTGGCAGTTCCGTTTGCGGGTGCAAATCGCGGTGCCTTTCTGCTGCCCGACGTGGGTGATGAGGTATTAATCAATTTTGTGAATGGCGATCCACGTTTGCCGATCGTGGTGGGGAGCTTGTGGAATGGCAATGCCAAGGCACCAGAACGTTTGGGGGGCGATCGCGTTGATCGCTGGACGCTGGTCGGCAAAGCTGGAACCCGAATCGCGATCGTTGAGGAAAGTGCTGGAACTGCAACGATCTCGTTTGAAACACCAAACGGCGTTAGCGGCACATTGACCGATGCAGACGGAGGCAAGATGGAATTTCAAGCAGCAGGGACAATAATTACCGTCGATCCATCTGGTGTCTCAGTCCAGACACCCAGCAAGCTAACCGTGAGCGCGAGTCAGGCTGAGGTTACTGCGGGCATGGTAACGGTAAACGCTGCCTTGTCCCAATTTTCGGGTGTTGTGAAATGTGATGTGCTGCAAGCTACAACCGTTATTGCCAGCACTTATACTCCAGGAGCCGGAAACGTATGGTAATGCAGGTAAATGTACAGACAGAACCGAGAGTGCATCATGAGATTGTTTTACAGGGAGTTGGCAGCAGTCAACTGCAAGACAAACCCAATTCAGGATTTGCAGAGGGTCTCAAACCTGTGATTTTGAAGCGCACTGATCCCGATTTTATTGCTGGGATTTTGACAGAATTGGCAGGCGATCGCGGTGTTGCTGACCTGTCTGGGCAAATTCAACCTTCGCCAAATCAGGAATTGACGCTCCTCCAACCCGTACATCGCACCTTCTATGTTGCCATGTTGGAAGTAGTCTGTGATCCGCTTAGAAATCCTCATTTGCAATCGCGGCTCGATCCGCAAAAAATTGAGAGTGCTGGTTTAGTGGTAAGGCGCATATTTGAAAAAGATAAGGAAAAAGATGATTTACTAGAAAGCAACTTATCTCAAAGCAGCAGTTCGTCGAAAGAAGGTACATCTAAACCGATTCACATGGGCTGGCGACAGCAACGCATTTGGAACGACCAGCAGCGGAAATGGACGAGATCGCAGAGCTGGGTCGAGTTTGTTCCGCCCCTCTCAGAGAATGAAGATCTCGACCCTGACCCTAGCCGCCGACCTAGACAAACGGTTTTACATCCTGAGATTGATCGGTTTTCGCCAAAATTTTCAGAGACTGTGTCTTCATTATTTGTTGCACCGCCGGAAATCTGTACCAAGACTGGACGCACAATTTTGTATGGCTTAATTCCCGTAACTAGCTTCGAGGTGAGTGAATCCCCTCCGCTTCTTCCTAATCTAACTCTAGACAAGCAATATCAACTTGATCGCCTCATCAAAAGACTCTATTTACCCTACTACCTTCACCGAGGCAAATCTCGCCCTGAAACTAATGCAGGAAACCGGTTTATTGTAACTGCGGTAGATGCAATCTTGACCGATCAAAAACGGTTTACTGTAACTGCGGTAGATGCAATCTTGACCGATCAAAGCAGTGCTGAGAACCGTCACCTGACTAAGTTCATTACCTCGTTACAGCACTTAAAATTGCAGTTCAATGCGTTTGAGCAGGCTGACTTTCTGCTGTTGCTCAATCAGCTTTCGATCACAACTCAAACTGAGCAAGTTCAACCCTTGGGGGACTTTCTTCAGCAGGCAGCCCGCATTTTAGTCGATCGCGAAGAAGGAACCTTTGAAATGCCCCTGATGTGGTCGAAAGTATCATCCGCTCAGAGCCAAGCAATCGTGGAGATGATGCGATCGCAGTGGATGAACCACCTTGCCAAGATTACAGCAGGCGAAGGACGCTACGACGATTTAACCGCTCGATATCAAGTGCGAGCATTTGTCCGGGTCAAATCGCCAGATAGTTGTCCGCCTAAAATTACCTGGAGTGAATATAGCAACCCATTCACGATCGCTCCTTGGTACGCCAACAACCCCGATCTGCCGCCCGTCAGAATTACGCTGCCTGATGTTCTCGACGCTAAAGCGATCGCTGCCATTAAACCTAACGTTGCGTTTGCCGTACCGCCCAGGCTATTTAATTTTCTGCGAGATAATGATGACTTAAAAAAACTGCTTGACGGCAAGGGTAGCAATAGCGACGACAGCGGCTTTGACTGGATTTGCTCGTTCAATATCCCCATCATCACGCTATGTGCGTACATCGTTCTCAATCTCTTTCTCAAACTGTTTAACTTTGTGTTTTGGTGGTTGTTCTCGATCAAAATCTGTATTCCGGTTCCCAAAGGGATTTTCCCCAAGAAATAATGTTTCCCTCGTTATCACTAAATTCTTTCCTATGTTGCCTCCTCCCCTGCTCAGTTTTCCACTCTTGCCTGTCCCCGACGATCACGGACAACTCACGTATCCCACACTAGAAATTAGTGTGCGCCAGATCATCCAGGTGATTTTGCGAACGCGCCCCGGTGAGCAATTAATGCGTCCAGAGTTTGGTGCGGGGTTAGAAAACTTTTTGCATGAACCAAATACCCTAATGACGCGACGAAGAATTCGCGATCGCATCGCCGAGTCGCTTACTCGCTGGGAACCGCGCATTCTACTCGATCGTGTGGAAGTTGAAGAAGTACCTGATCAACCGGCTCATTTACGAGTGGGGATTTTGTACCGACTGCGACGATCAGGCGTTGTTCAAGAACTCGGGTTAACGATGCAGCTAGAAGATAACTAGAGGAATAGACAATGCCGATTCCCATTCCGTCGCTTGATGATCGCAACTTTGAAGACTTAGTTGAGGAGCTTATTGCCCGCATTCCGGCACATACCCCGGAGTGGACCAATCCCCGCTCAGGCGATCCGGGGCGGACGTTACTGGAACTGTTTGCCTGGTTGGGCGATACCCTGCTGTATCGCGCTAACTTGATTCCAGAGCGGCAACGATTAGCCTTTTTACGATTGTTGGGAGTACCCCTGCGTCCAGCGGTTCCAGCTCAGGGCATTGTCAGTTTGGCGATCAATGACACGATCACAACAGCCTCATCAACTCTACAACCCTATGTCACCATTAAGGGTTCGGTAAACTTTGAGACCCGCAGTGAAATTACCGTATTTCCCGTCACGGCGATTGCCTATCACAAAGCACCTCTTACCCACGCTGAACAAGCCAAGTATGCCAACGTGGTGACGGGTTTACAGCAAATTTATCAACTGCCACCAGGAGCCGCTGCCCCATACTTCACCAAACCTGTGTTTGCGAATGGACAACCAGACATCGCGGGATTTGATATTGTCCAAAAAACGTTAGATCACTCTCTCTGGGTGGCGTTACTTGCGCCAAAACTGGAATCGGATGTCGTTCGTCAAGTGCGGGAAACGTTGGGCACAAATCCTACAGGCGGGCAACCGCTGCTGAATGTGGGCGTTGTACCTACGATTGCCTTTGCAGATGAGTTTGAAGAGATTCGTTCCCGCATTCAGATTCCATTTGTTTGGGAAATCAGTACGGGTCGTACGATAGCTGGCAACCCCCAATATATACCGTTGCGGGTGGTGGCAGATTCGAGTGCAGGCTTGACTCGGCAAGGGGTGATGCGGCTAGCGCTGCCTGCTACCAGTCAGATTGGTGTTCCTAGCAATGACGTGCGAACTTCGGAAGGATTGATGGCAGGCACAGGCGACTCTCCCCCGCGTATTGATACGCCACAAATTGCTAATCGCCTAGTGGCATGGTTGCGCTTGCGTCCAACCCGGTTGGATACGCTCTCGCTCTCGCTCAGTTGGGTCGGCATCAACGCGGTCGAAATTGACCAGCGCCAAACCTTAACTGCACGAGTGATTGGAACGAGCGATGGCAGCGCAGATCAGGTCTTCGCGTTACCCGATACATCTGTTGAACTGGCGACGCTGCAAATTGAGGTGGAAGAACCGGATCAGGGCTGGCAACCGTGGAGCGCGATTGAGGATTTGGCACTAGCGGGACGGGAAATCACCAATGGTTCAGTTTACCAACCAGATAGTGAAGCCGGAACGATTCGATTTGGGGACAGTTTGCGGGGCAGAATTCCCGGAACAGGGCGGCGAATTCGGGTTGCCTTCATGAGATCGGGCGGCGGTACTAGCGGCAATTTACCCCCCGGACACTTAACCGAAGTGGCAACTGCCAAATTGCTAGACGGCAAACCACCCACCGCAAAACTCAAAGTTGTGCAACCGCTCGCCACTGATGGCGGCAGTGATGCAGAAACTCTAACAGAAGCCGAACGACGAATTCCAGATTTGTTTCGCCATCGTGATCGCGCTGTGACCGAAGACGATTATCGCCGATTGGTCGCGACTGCACCGGGGATTCGAGTCGGACGAGTTGAAATCTTGCCGCGCTTTAAGCCACAGCAGCGACGAATGGGCGTTCCCGGCGTGATTTCAGTTATGGTTTTGCCGCAGCAAGGCTCAACGGAACCGCCTAACCCCCGCCCCGATCGCCTGCTTTTAGAAACCATTCATGCCTACCTTGACAGTCGCCGCCCGTTGGCAACCGAACTTTATGTGATTGGCTGTGACTACCAACCTTTGGGAATTAGCGTGGCAGTGCAGATTCAGGATGGCTTTGGGCAGGACAGCGTTTTGGTAGACGTGCGAGAAGCCCTGCGTCGCTTCTTGTGGTCATTACCATCCGGAGGTTCTCAAGGCAAAGGCTGGCAATTGGGCAGAGCCGTATCTGATCGGGAATTAGAGGTAATTGTGGCGCGGGTGCCAGGAATCAGTACGGTTGAGGAACTGTATTTATTTCGGAAGCAGCAAGGACACGGTGACTGGCAGCTAATAAAGGCAAACGGCAAGGTTGCTAGCCTGACCCTGGCTCCATGGCAGCTACCGGAATTGCTAGCTGTGGTTGCAGTGGTGGGTTCAGCAGCCCCTAAAACCTTGGTTCCGTCCTCGACGGGAAATGGAACTTGGAATGGAACGGTTCCGGGTGCAAACGATGCAGGCGCAGGTGGCTCCGACAATGGAACCGGAACCACTAGCGTCGCGGTGCCTGTTGTGCCGGAGGTGTGCTAGATGGATGCGAACGGACTCCGGTTCTGGATGCTGACGCAGGCGGAACATTGGCAGATTGCGAGTGATTCACCCTCGTTGGTATATAACCGTGAGTGTGATCGTTTGCACCTTGCCAGTCGGCGACCTAGCAGACTTGCCTCACCTGCACCTAGTGGAGCGACTCCCGAATCTACCGCCCGCTCACGCTTGGAGCAAGTGCCTCAAACCCGCGATCGTTACGATACTCGAGCCTTTTGGGACGCAACAGCAAAGCAGATCAAAGCAACCGGGGCACTCCCGACTGCTATTCCAATTATAGGTTTGTCCACTGATGAGCGCCCGACTAGCTTAATAATGGGCTACGACGATGTGCTATACGGGGCGCTGGAAACCGGAGTGGTTCTACTGGTTGATCGGCGCGAACGCTGGCAGCCTTTTCGCCTGATTGCAGAAAACTTCCATCCTTGGCGATTAGCTGCCGACTCTTCTGGTGGTGTGTGGGTACTTGATCGTACCCGACATCTAATTGGACGTACCCAGGGATTGCCTCGTTCTCCTCATACCTTGATTGCGTCGCCATCTGATCAGTTTCGTACTTGCCCCGATGCGTTGACCGCTCCAAAACTTACGATATGGACTAAAGCGATATTGCCCGTTGGCGAAGAACCCGTGGCGATCGCATGCAGTCCTGATGGCGTTTTGGCAGTATTAACCTGGGTAGGGGAGCGATCCCAGATTCGTTGTCTGAATCAGTTTGGTGAATGGACAACCGCTGTCATTCTGGAAGATACACAGTTTGCTTACAGTTTGACTTGGGTAGACAATCAGCGCATCGCGGTTTTGTTGCCACACCTTACAACTGAAGCGCTAGTGTACGAAGTTGTTGAGTCAATCAACCAGTCCCTAGCTTCAATGCAGCAAGACGGGGTTTTATCGTCAGTATGGGTAAAGACGAAGCATCCTAGCGTTGCGGCGATCGGAGATTTTCATCCCCTGCGCGACTTTACTAACAGTGCGTTTGTTGCGGGTGTCACTCTGCCGCCGCACTATCTCGTACCAAAGGGTACTGCCCCGCTCTATCCCCTCTCCCTCCAAACGTTTGTAGAATCTGGGGAAACCCTGGGTGGATCTCAAGTCGGCGATCAGTGGTTGCCCATTGATAGCGGTAGTACGCAAACCGTTTGGCATCGTTTGTACCTAGAAGCCATAATTCCGCCTCATTGCGGCATCCAAATCTTCCTAGCGGCAACCGATAGTCACCAGATTGAAACGGTGCAGAACTGGTATGAACATCAGGTGGGGGAAACATTTGCAGCAGGGGATGGCACCACTCCACGCGCCGTTTGGATGTCCGCCACCTCAGAAGTGCCCTACCATCCTGGCTTACTCAATATGCCTCCAGATCCCCAAAAATCGGGACTGTTTACCGTGCTGATTCAACGAGCTAATCGGACGGTGAGATCGCTGCAAGGTCGCTATTTATGGGTGCGAGTGCGACTCACAGGAGATGGCAGCCATACTCCAGAACTAGCAGCACTGCGAGCGTATGGCTCTCGCTTTTCCTATCTGAATCAATACCTGCCGGAACTGTATCGCGAACAGGTGTTTGGCAGCGATCGCGATCAGGTTGGACGTAGTACCCCTGCCGATTTTCTCGAACGCTTCCTGGGCAATATTGAAGGCATTCTCACGCCGCTTGAAGACAAAATTGCCAGTGCTTACTTATTGAGCGATCCCCGGACTGCCCCCGAAGAGGTGCTGGAATGGTTGGGGAGTTGGATTGGGATTAGCTTTGATTCAGTTTATCCAGTTAATCGACGCAAGCAGTTGTTGCAAGCGGCTCCCACATTGTTCCGTAAAAGGGGCACGTTGGCAGGCTTAAAGTTGGCACTAGAACTAGCAACTGGTAGTATCTCCGGCGGTGAAATTGTGGTGCTGGAAAACTTTCGGCTGCGGCGCACTTTCGCCACAATTCTAGGGGCTGACTTGGCGAATGAAACCGATCCGCTGTTGGGCGGTCTTGTCATCAGCGGCAATTCTTACGTGGGTGACACGCTCATTTTAGGTGATGAAACGCACCGGGAATTTTTAGCACTGTTTTCTGCCGATTTACCAAACCGTCTGCTTCAGCGGGCTGCTCCTGCGACTCAGACACGAAGACCCAACGCAACCACGCAATCCACAACAGCAGCGATCGGCGAATTTTTTGATGAACTTGCCTATCGCGTCACTGTGTTTGTGCATCAGGAGGTGGAACCGCAAAATCTAGGTTTAATTCGACGGGTTGTGGAACTGGAAACGCCGGCGCATGTAGAAGCCCGAGTAGTAACAACCTCCCATCCCTTTTTAATTAGTGTGGCATCGCTAGTAG
Organism: Sivoneniella epilithica UHCC 1019; assembly: GCF_040830845.1. NCBI lineage: Bacteria > Bacillati > Cyanobacteriota > Cyanophyceae > Leptolyngbyales > Leptolyngbyaceae > Sivoneniella > Sivoneniella epilithica. The sequence continues at coordinate 35,362 of NZ_JBFPDP010000008.1, read as the reverse complement.
GTGTAGATACTTATTTAACCTCTGAAGTCAAACCTCGTGCAGTGAGAGTTGGACGTAGCCGCGTTGGACTAAATGATGTGATTCAGCGTCCTGCCAGTCTCGATCCTCGACTAGAGGGCGGCATCGATCCGGCAGTCTATAAGCAGCGATCGCCAACGGCTGACATTGCCGCTCCAACCGCGATCGCTCAAGGGCAGTCTTTCCAACTTGATGCCAGCACTTCTCAAGCTACAACAGGGAGGAATCTTACTCGTTATATCTGGAAGCTTATTCAACAACCGTGACCGTTTTTCTCACTCAGGTTTACCCAGGAGATCCCAATGGCAACTTTTAGCTTAAATACCCCTATCGAAACGATTGAGCCCAAAATTGAAGTTACGGTTGATCCCGCACAGCCCCTCGCGGCAGGCGTTTACCGCTTTCAACTCGTGGTCGTGGACGACAGCGGCAACGCGTCCGATCCTCAAGTTGTGGAAGTGGTAGTGAAGGATTTGCAACGTCCAACTGCTGTGATTGACGCGCCCCCTCAAGCTGAATTTGGCAAAAGTTTTACTCTGTCTGGTGAGCGCTCCACAGATCTCCCCCCTGGAAAGATCGCTAAGTATATCTGGCAAATGGTGCCGATTCCGCAGCGTCCAATCCCAGGTCCAATCCCAATTATTCGCCGTCCTCCAGTCTCGCCAACTCCACCCAATCCTTAACCTTATAAAGGACAAACCTGTCATGCCAACCTTTGCGCCCGATCAACTGATTGTTACTCAAACCCCCACTGTTGTTGTAGAAGCGGGTCTACAACCGGGTAAATACACGTTTCAACTAATCGTTGAAGACGAGGCAGGCAATCAAAGTGTCATCAGTGAAAAAGTTGTTGAAATTACAGCGCGGAGTTAAGGATGAGTAATCACAGTAATGGGTCAAACTCGCTACCAGAAATGGTCGATCCCCTGGTCGAATCCTCTGATACAGCATCGCCAGATCGTCTGTACTATGCCACTGGAGTGCTGCTCGATGCGGAAGATTTTCAAGCCGAGCAACTTTATCACCGTAGTCGGCTGGCGCGATCGCTGGCGTATTTACAGGGAGGCGGCACTCTAGCAGGGTTGCGTGTCCGATTTCAACCTGATCAACCTGCAACCACAGGCACCAATCCGCAGCCTGCCAAAGAGGAAGAGGTGATTGTGGAACCCGGTTTAGCCCTCGATCGCCTTGGTCGCCTCATTGAGGTTCCGAAACCATCTTGTATTCGGCTTAAACGTTGGCTCGTCAACCAGCGAAAGAACGCAAATAGTTTGAACGTTCACACGGAGGGCAGCAACCAATTTGTGATTGCCGATGTATTTCTCCGGTTTGTGCCACATGAACGGGGCAGAACGCCCGCGTTTGCGGCAGGTGCATTTGATGCCTTAGATGCCGTCGCGCCGTCGCGGATTCGCGATAGCTATGAATTGAAACTGATTTTGCGGCAGGAAGACCAGCCCCAACTGCCGCAACAACCGTGGCATATTCCCGATTCATCCGCTGCCAGCAGTCCCCCCAAGCCGCTATCAACGATCGCCAATTCTACAGAGCGATGGACTAAACTCCGCGACCTGATTTTCGATTCCTGGCAGTCTGGAACTCAACATTGGGAGCACGATAACCCAAACCGCTTACCTGAACAAGGCGACGAAAAAAGCCTAATTCATCCCACATCTCTGTTTCTTGCCCGCTTCAAAATTCCCGTTTCCCTCGATAGTTCCGGTAAACCCGTTCGCACTACTACCAGTCCTGAACTTAACAACGATGATCGCGTCTTTGTCTATACGACGGGCGCGATCTCAAGCTGGCTTGGCATTCATGTTTAAATTCACCCCTTAAAACAATGGTTAAATTCATCCAAGGTTCTGCCCGTGAACGCATTGATACTGCTGAACTCGCCGATTTGATCGACTCTGGTGCGATCGTGGTGGACAATCGTCGCCGTCGTCCGTTCTATCAGGACGGTCGTTTTTTGACCGCTGACGATTTAACCCGTGACCAAACCTATTTTTTAACGCGACAGGCAGATTTGAGTCGGGCAGGTGGGTTTGGCGTTGTGCAGGGCTTAATGGTGAGTTCTGACACGGCAACCTCAGTCCGCATTACGGCTGGGCATGGAGTCACACCATCGGGTGAACTGGTAATTTTGCCAGAGTCACGCTTTATCTCGTTGACGGATGCAGCGCGGATGCAACGTTTAGATGCAGCGTTTGGGCTGTCGCGCCTGCCCAACGAACCTGCTCGGAGCTTATCTGGAATGTTTGTGATCGCGCTACGTCCAGTAGAGTATACTGCCGACCCGATCGCCACTTACCCCACTTCCATCACTGGACAGCGCACCGTTCAAGATGGCTACATCATTGAAGCTGCGGCAGTCACGCTAATTCCCTACGCGGCTCTGGGTGGTGCCGATCCTCGCTTAACGCGCGCTCAGGTCGCCCGCGAGATCTTTGCGGAGCGATCAACAAAAGGGATGCGAGATGATCTGCTGCCACTGGCAATGGTGTCCTTACGACGGGGGGTTGTAGATTGGGTTGATCCGTTTCTGGTACGGCGAGAGGTGGGGGTGGATCAGAGCACCATTTTGAGTTTGGGTGTGGCTCCTCGCGGTTTACGAGAAGCCCATATTCAGCAGCACGATCGCCACTTACAAGAGGTTTTGCAGCAGCGGAACCAGAGCGGAGAGGGCTGGCGATTTAGCGCGTCACAGCATTTTGCAGTGTTACCCGCAACTGGACGGTTCCCAGCGGCAGCGATCGACACCAGCGGGGCTGACTTTACTCAGATCTACTTCCCGGCAACCGTTGATGTAGATTTGGCATTTATTCCGTCTGATGAAGTAGCTGCTCTAGTCGAAGAAAGTTTACTACTGCCCCCGATCGACCTAACCCTGAGTAATGACGATCTTGATTCCACCGCCATCTTGGTGTTGATTCCGACGTTTCGTGAACGGGTGCGCCAGTTAAAAGCCACTTTGCCCCAACAGCCTAGTCAGAACAATCTTATGCGACGGATGATTCCGGCGGCAGCGGGACTGGTTGCCAAACGTCAGCCGTTACAAGTTCTGCAAGGACTGCGGCTGCCCCGCTTGCCCGTACGACCCGGACTAGATCGTCAGTCACAGGCAGATCGAACTTGGCGTGAAGCATTGGTAGCCGTACCGGATGGACTGCTGTGGTATGTGCGACGGCGCAGTTTGCCTTACCGTACTGAGGTGCTAGGTACTCGCATCTTTGGCGGCAATCGAGAATTTGAGGCAGAAGGGTTACTAAATCAATCACTCGGTCGGTTTGTGTTGCGCGATCGCCTCACGAATTTGCAACGTGATTCCAGTGCGGCTGCCAACTCAAATGTCATGTCGTTGCTAACTTCGGAAAAACTGATTAATTCTAAGCTGTTGCTAAACGCAGCGTTGCAGGAGTTAGAAATAGCAAAAACTCCCGTCGATCCGACTGTGGTAGGTGGAGAGCAAAAACTGGATCAACAAGGCGTTTTCAAGGTCGCTGGACGCTTTGCTGATCCTAGGTTTGGCGAAGGCATCCAGCGGCTACAGGCTAACAATGCGCCGCTGGACGATGAAGCCATTGCTAACACGCTAGCGCAAGCTCGCATCGTGCCAGAACTCGATCGCCTCGGCAGAACGATTCCAGTCGCCGAACTGCCTGCGTTTAATGAACGGTTAGCGGCGATCGCCCGCACAGGTAATGCCCAGGATGTGAGCAAACTAATCCGACAAAAATTGGAGGAAAGCGGACGATGAGCATAGACCCAATTCAAAATCCTCTTCCTGGTGAACGAATCCTTGATGTGGTGCCGATGATCCAGCCTCAGATTGAACCGCCTGTCTGGCATCGGCATTTGAATCTGTTTACAGGGCGATCACTCAGCAGTATTGCTCTGACTGCCGAGCAGCAGGGACGTGCTGGACGGTTGGCAACCTATGGACAGATAGTTTCAGCAGGCGTGGTGCAGGGACTGCAAGTAGACACCGAACGTGAAGATGCCGTCTGGTTCGGAGATGCCTTGCCGCCCGGAGCTAAACCCTTTCCAGAGGATGGTGAATCCTGGAACTGGGTGGCGACCAATCCTACTCCGTTGGCAGGACGACGATCGCACCAATCCCCGCTCACGGCGGGTTTCCATCAACATGGTTTTATCGGGGCGACCAATCGCCTGGTGATTCATCCAGGTGACTCGCTGATCGCCTATGTGTATCTCGACCCCAGCAACCCGCCCAATGAAATCTTGCTGCAATGGCATGACTGGGAAGCAAACAGTTGGGAGCATCGGGCATTTTGGGGTGCGAACAGGATCGCCCTTGGCACCGACAATACCGAAAGCCGACACCCAATGGGCGCGTTACCAGAGCGTGGGAAATGGGTGCGACTGGAGGTGTCCGCTCGTCAAGTGGGGTTAGAAGGCAAGATTGTGGATGGCATGATTTTTAACTTGCTGGAGGGACGTGCCGTTTGGGATCAGATCGGGAAGGCGCGATCGCTGTGTCGGATTGCCGCCGGATTCGGCATCACGGCGCAGGGCGAAGACGTGATTGTGCTGCAAGAAATGCGGTTAGCCCTCAGTGATTTACCGGTTTATAACCAGCCAAAACTGCTGGGACAATTAGTACAGCCGTCTGAGAATCCGTTGCCTGCCACCGTCGGGATTCTGGTGCTGCAACCCGTGGTGATCAATATGGTAGGCAAGCCTCGGTTGCCCGATGACGAGGATGACCAGGGTGATGCCTTTGACGATCTAGAACAAATCGACGGCAGTCGGTTGCTCTACTACCCTTGGTCGTCGGACTGGTTTGCATTGCCAGAAGCGGGCGATCGCTGGCGCAACCGTCTTGCCTATGCCATCTTCAGTGCCGAGAAAGGGAACGGGCTGGGCGAGGTGATGCCGTGGGAAGAAATTGGCGTACCGCTGGCGCTAATAGCCTTTGATGATGCCTGGAATCCACTGTTTATTGATTCTGCAGCGGTGGTGCGTTCTGGCGGCAAACCCAAGGCACGAACCCCACTGGTTTCAAATGCTGGCAGTCCGTTTTTGTGGCAGGCGCGGATGCAGCAGTTTGCCGAACAACTGGCAGAACTTGATTTAAGCCAGATTTCGATCACTCAGGCAGCCAACCAGTTTCGCTATCTGCCACCTGTAGGCGTTTTACCCAAAGAGGCGATCGATGCGCGGACGAACCAGGACAACTTTTTCCCTGCCCCTTACGTAGTGCAAGCGTTGCCAATCCCCGTTGAACAACTGGATTTAGTGATGCAGGCGAGTGCATCGCTGCTGCCGTTTGACTTGTTTACACCCGATCAAGTGCAAGTCCTGGTGCCCGTGCCGCAGCAGTTCTATGACCCCAATTTACTGCAACGTGAGGCGGTTGATCCCCTATTTGAGCAAACCATTCAGGAATTTGTAAACCGACGCGCCGACTGGTTGCAACGGCGAAAGCTAGTACGGAAGCGACAAATGGCGATCGTGCGTGCCATTACGGGCAGCGCTCCAACTTACCCAGCCTCCGACCCAGCGCGATTAGAAATCGAATCCGACGTTCCCCTTTCGCCCCAAAGCCGAGTGCATCTTTCGGTCGTGACAACGGGACTGCATCAACATTACTTTGAGGGTGCAGACCCAGCGTTAGCCGTAGCAGCTAATGAGGTCTGGGCGGTGTGGGTCTATCTAGATCGCGACCATCCACCCCGACAGATCATGCTTCAGTGGAAAGCTAACGCGAGTTGGGAACATCGTGCTTACTGGGGCGAAAATCTGATTGCGTTTGGTGAAAACGGTACTGCCAGCCGACAATTTATCGGAATGTTGCCCGAACCAGGGCAGTGGATGCGCCTGGAAATTCCAGCGAATTTAGTCGGGCTAACAAATACTCAGGTGAACGGGATGGCGTTCACCTTATACGATGGTCGCGCTGCTTGGGGCAAGGTGAGTAAGCAGACTCCCGGAACCCCCGAAGCGGTCTGGGTGGGAGACAGTTTGCCTAATGACCAAGATGGCTGGGTATGGGCTACAGGCGAAGACCAACTCTCTCCATTTGAATCTAGCTACCAAACTGAATCGCAGCAAACTGAGCGAATTGCACTCCCCTTAGTGAACCTGCGGACAGAATTGGAAAGCGTGCTGCCTGCTGAGGTTAGCAATCTCACAGATGATAAAAGTATCGGTCGATTCGTCAATGAGCTGGAGGTTAAGGTCAACCAGGCAAACGATAAAATCGACTTCTTTTTCTTGCAGGCACGAACCGATATCTACCGAGTTCGACAGTTGGTGTTAGGCAGTGATGCCGCTAGCCGTCTAGTCACGTCGCCAGCTTTGGCAGAAATCGCTCAAGGTGGTAAAAGTGCCCGTGCAACTCAGGAAGAGATGATTGAGTTCTATCAACAGGCAAAAACAATAGAGATTCTCACTCCGATAAAAACTAAAGATTTGATCCCCAAACCTTTATCGCCTGCTGTAGGAGGTGTGCCCCTTGTGAACGCCGCTTTGCCCCAGAATCTATACAGTCCGAAAATGAATGTGAACCCAGTCTCCTTAGGGTTTTCGCAAGGTGGATCAGCATCAAGCGCTTTCTTTAGTGAGCTTGGGCAAATACTAGGAAAGGGACAGATGATGACCTCCAAGTTTCCAGGGCAAGGCAAGGGGGGAACTAGCGCTAAACCAACATTTACCGCTGATGATGTGATTGAGCAATCTCCTACTGTGGGACAACCAATTCATAACGTAACCGTGGGGGAAAGGTTGCAAAATCCCGCAGCGGTGGAAGCCAGAAAATTTGCGATTAAAGGACGCTATGAAGTGATTGTAAGCCTGATCGCGTTAAATCTGAACTTTGGTGATAAACCGATTCCCGGCATTCGGGATAATAACAAAGACATTACGTTTAGTGATTTAGAAGATGCGAATCTACGCAACCCAATTCTTCTCAAGATTCAAAAGGGAGATTTTGATCCGCTTCCTACCCTTTCGGATCAGTCTAATCAATCGAATCAATCCAGCCAATCCAATCAAGTTGAGGCAGATCAATCCAATCAAGTTGAGGCAGACTATTTCTCAGCCAGCATCAAAACGATTGACGACACGATCGCAACCTTACGGATTGCCGAAGGCGTAGTGCAAACCTACCGTTTGGCGATTGTAGCATGTCGCAAAACCTTAGCAGATTTGCAGGTGCTAGCCAATCAGATCAATCAACGGTTGCAGGCAATTGATGATGGATTGGCGGAGGCGCGTCAGGATGTGTCGATCGCGCGATCGCTGCTACGCGAAGAAACGGCTCGTGTGCAGGCACTCAACGATCGCCGCGACCAGATCATTCGCGACTTTGTGCCCTTTTTAGTGTTTCAGCGTCCACGGGAGATCGATGCCCTAATTCAAACACCGACGCGAACTCTTAATCCCGGTTTGACAGAATCGCCCGTTCCCGCCTGCCTCAACCGTAATATTGCTGTTCCGGCTGAACTACAGGCTATGATTACCGTAGTGCGCGAAGCTCCCGTGCAGTGGTTTACGCGACTGCCGCGCCTGTTGGATCAGCTTAATCAGATCGAAGGACTGTACCGCGTCATGCAAACGGCAATCCAGCGGGTGACGGTGTTGAGCAACAGAAACGAGGTGATCACGAACGATCGTACCGCTGTGGGTAGAGGAATCAATCGCCTCTACACCGCTCAACAGCAGATGGTGATTTACCAACGCATCCGGATTGGGCAAACGGATCTTAACCGCCTGTCACAGCAGAATTGGCAACAATCTCGCCAGCAAGCAGAGTCCGTTGTATCACTTGGTGACTTGATCGAAGGTCAGGGCGATCGCAGCGATTTGAGTCAGCGTGCTGCTCGTGAATTGCAGGATATTGCTCATGTGGCTGCTTGCCTCTACGCCAATATTGGTGAAGTCCTGCCAGTGATTCGGTTGGAGTGGGCAGAGATACTCAGTCAATACGACGATCCGGTGAATCTGCAAGATTTGGCAGATTTGCCTCGATGGACAGAGATTTCCTATTTAGAGCGCCGTGAAACCCAAACCCTAGTGGATTGGCTCTACCAGCAGATCAATCGTAATCAACCAGAAGCCGTTGCCCTGATTAGTGATCTGGTTCGCATTTGTATTCTGCTTGCCAGCCATGCGCCGATCAATCAGATCATTACGGGACGGGTAGCTCAACCCGCGATCGCCACTCAGGGCAACCGAGTTGAGTTGGAGATCAATCCCGCGCTCGTTCGGATTGGGATGCAAGTTCTTCTATATTCCGAAACTAACCAGATCGTTGCTCAGGGAGTTGTCGAAGACCTCGCAGTTGGACGTGCCAGTGCCCGCATTGTTCAAGCCTATGAAAAGAACGCTCAACTAAAAGAAAGCACCCGTGTCCAGTTTAGCGAATCACACCCCCCCAAACGTTTAGATTCTAGACGTTTGTGAGCTTGCACTTTAGTTCTACCTAACCCCATGCCGCCCCCTTCTCGTCACGCCCGTAGAGTTTGTTTGACCGCTTCCAGTGAGGCGCTGATTCGACGCGGCGCAATTTTGCTGGAAGATGCTTTACACACTGCTTCGTTGCCAGAGTCAACTGGAAGCCGAGTTTTAGTGGTGAGATCGCTCCACGTGGGCAAAATTCACAATCGGCAAAGTTCGGCGAGTTTGGCAGTGGCGATCGAAAAACGGTTGTGGCAACTTCATTCGACCGCTGTTCATGCGGCAGATTCTGCGGCTGTGCAAGCTGCTGCCGTCTATTTTTGGGATGAAACCGAGCCGTATCGCCAACTCGCCAGTCGGTTAGCGCGACAGGCAGATGTCAGCGCCTGGTTTTGGACACTTGCCGTTCCAGAATGGCAGCCAAATCTGCCCAGGGCGGAGGCATTTCGTCGCATACTGGTGGGCGTTGCTCAGACTCAGCCCGGTGCGATGGCAGTCGTCGCATTGCTTCAGGAATTACAGCAGCGAGGTGAAATTGCTCCCCTGCTTGCGGCTCTCAACTGGCAGGATGGCGCTGTTCTATTAAGTCAAAGCGGTTGGCAAAAACCGAATTTACCGCTTTCTTTGGTAGAACCATTCTCGCCCTCCGAAATGCAGCCACTTACTGTCTGGCGTGCGTTACTAGTGGAATGGACAACGACTTGGGGGACAGACGATACGAGATCGCTTTGGTTAACTGCGATCGCCCTACTTGCTGATAATCCTGCTCGTATACTCGATCCACATCTGATGTATCGCGCTCAACAGGTGATTAAGGCAGCGCAAGCGGTCTCACCTGATCTGACCACTTTGCACTCCTCTGTGTTAGAGCCATCATCCTCACAGCCAGATGAAAAAGTTGCTCAATCTTCCGTGACTGAACCTGAAGCGGTATCTGCATCCGATTCAATTGAGTCAGATGCGATCGCCTTAGACCAACCGACATTAGAACCATCAGCATCGCTAGTATCAGAAGCTGTTGACGACTCGTTATTCCCGACTTCGATCGCGCTCACAGAATCCAGCCCTATCTCAGAACTTTCAGGTGTTAACTCCCTACCCCATACTCCCAATCATCAAACAGCCGTTCCTTTCCCAGAGTCGCCTGCGTTCTCCTACACAGAATCCTGGGACAATCCGCGTCATACCGAGTATGCAGGACTTTTCTTCCTCATGCCGCTACTCAACCATCTCAGCCTGAATGAGTTTTTGGAAACCCATCCTCACCTGATCGAGATGCAGTTTCCCCAATACCTGCTGCACACGATCGCCCACCGCCTTGCTATCCCCACCCACGATCCCATCTGGCAAGCCTTACCCAATTGTCAGATTGCCCTACCCTGCCAATTTGCCGAATTCGTCGTTCCGCAATCCTGGCAGCACCATATCTACAACCCCGAAACTGGATTGACTCGATTTAGCGGAAGTGATTTTGAGATACTCTGCGATCGCTCCCAGCACCTTCCCCTTGCTCTCTGGTACAATAGCCCACCCGCGATCGTTCAAACCTGGTTGGACACTTTTCCAACCTCCTCTGCTCCTCATTCTCCCTTTCCTACTCCCCATTCTTTATCCTCTATCCTCCACACCTGGTTAACCGCTATCCGTCGCTGGAGTCGCCGCTATGCCCAAATGGGATTGCTTAACCTGGTTCAACGTCCAGGACAGCTTGCTTGCACTCGCACCCATATTGACCTGCTGCTGAACCATCAGCAAGCAGACATTCGGATTCGCCGAGTGGGGTTAGATCTCAACCCCGGTTGGGTTCCCTGGTTAGGGCGTGTGGTTTCGTTCCATTACCTATATGGGGAATAGCTATGCCAGACCTGCAAACACCTACGGCGGCAAACACGGCAGAGAATTCTGCACAGCCCCCGATAACGGTTTCTCTTAGCACTTACGCTCTAGCGGCGATCGCTACTAGTCTAGGTAATGCCCTCACCGATCCCGCTCCGGAACTGCAATTTTTGCAGCAGCAGCTTCAGGCAGTCACCCGCAGCCAGCCCGATTGGAAGCAGAGTTTGCAAATCTACACCCGTCAGCCTTCTGCCAAAGATTATCCGCTGATTCAGTTAGCAAAGATACTGAATCTCCAGCTAATCGAAGTGCTGACGATCGCTCTGGCTGCCGCTGTTGAGGAAGACGTGATGGTGGGGCGATCGCTGGCGCGGCTTCAGGCTCCTTTAGGCGGTTCTCGTCCGACTCTTGGACTCGTGGCATCTGCGTTCGCTGAAACTGTATCTGGATCGCTGCATCCGATTCAGTCACTGGTGATTGGGGTCGCCGTGCAGAGTGGATTGCTGAGCCTGCTGAATGAAGCTGCTCCATTGCCAGAGCGAACTGTGAGTGTGCCCCTGCATTTGTGGTTAGCATTGAGCGAACACGATGGACATGTGCCCGAAACGACGATTGGGCTGGGAAACTTACCTGCAATTCCATTATCAACTTCGACACTGGCAACTGCGGAAAAATACGCTGTTAGTCTCAAGTCTTCTACCCAGCGAGTTCTGGTTTTACGCACAGGTTCGCCAACGGAAGGGCGATCGGTGGCACAGGCGATCGCTCAAACGCTCGATCTCCGTCCGCTGTTGATCGAAACTGACCAGGTTAAGAGTCTGGGACCGTGGCTGCTGTTGCGCCAATTACTACCTGTGTTTTGCTTGGAGTTGGCACCGGGAGAGCGGAAACTGCTACCGCCGATTCCCTTTTATGTCGGTCCTATTTTGGTTCTATGTGGACCCGATGGCAGTGTGGAGGCAACTGGAGAAACTGCCCTCAGTTGGGTGCTGCCTGTGCCTGATCAGTCGGAACGTCAACAGCTTTGGCAAGAAGCATTGGGAAATGAAACACTGGCGACGAGTTTGGCGCAGCAACATCGCCATAGCACCGGACGCATTGCCCAACTTGGACGGTTGACCCAGCACCAGCAACTATTGCAAGGGGATGATCAACCCCAATGGGGGCATGTTGTTGCGGCGGCGCGAACTGGAGAAGGCGCAGGCTTGGATGCCCTGGCACAAGCGTTGACGGACGACATTCCCGATGATGCACTGGTGATGACCCCGGCGCTGCAAGCGGAATTACAAACGTTGCTGCTGCGTTGTCGATCGCGCGATCGCCTCGTTGAGGGGTTGGGGGTGTCTGCCAGTGCTCGCTACCATCCGGGGGTGCGGGCGTTGTTGGTTGGTCCTTCGGGTACGGGAAAGACGCTAGCAGCGGGCTGGCTGGCAACTCAGTTAGGCTTGCCACTCTATCGGGTCGATCTAGCTTCGACTACCAGCAAATATATTGGAGAGACAGAAAAGAATTTGGCGCAACTGCTGGCACGGGCAGAGCAGGCAGAAATCATTTTGCTGTTTGATGAAGCGGATTCACTGTTTGGCAAACGCACCGATGTGAAGGACTCGAATGATCGCTTTGCTAATGCCCAAACCAATTATCTGCTCCAGCGGATTGAATCCTACGACGGCATCACGCTGCTGACCAGCAACAGCCGTAGTCGCTTCGACGCTGCCTTTGCTCGTCGATTGGACATGATTATTGAATTTCCCCTACCGGGACCGGAGGAGCGGCGATCGCTGTGGCGATCCCATTTGGGAGACGGTCATCACTTGACGCAAATGGAGTTGAACCAATTGGCGGCTTCGGTTGATTTGACGGGTGGTAATATCCGTAATGCGGTGTTGGCGGCGGCTGTGGTAGCGCAGAGTCAGGAGCGGGCGATCGAGTTTGCGGACGTAGTGCAGGGGGTGGCGAGTGAGTATCGTAAGCTGGGACGGCAGTTACCGACAGAATTGAAAGGCGATCGTTCACTTATTCTTTCTTAAGAGGCAGAAAGCCTATGAAAGCAGCGTTTACTAAACAGAATGCACCTGACAAAAGAAGTCAACACACGATAAAGCCACCTACCGTTAGTCGAGTAAATTCTCCTGAGAACGAAGCAGGAGCAGCGGCTGGAGTACCTCTATTTTTGCAGCGATCGAGCGTTTCACAGGCTAGTCCGACTGAGAACCTTAATAGTTCACTCCAGCAGCATATCCAATCAGCATCCGGCAGAGGAGATTCTCTAGACACAGGCATTCAGCAGCATTTAGAACAGAACTTAGGAACCAATCTATCTAGCGTACAGATTCACACAGATTCAGAAGCCGATCGATTGTCTCGCGCTGTGAATGCGATCGCGTTTACCACAGGTCAAGATATCTTCTTTAGTACAGGTAGCTATAATCCCCGATCGTCGGAGGGTCAGCAGTTGATTGCTCACGAAGTCGTGCATGCTGTGCAGCAAGCGAATGGAGCCGTTGCGGGTACTCCAACTCCAGACGGGATTTCGATTAGCGATCCGGCTGACTCGTTTGAACAAGAAGCCGATCGCGTAGCTCATCAAGTAATAACCTCTCCTCAACCTGGTTTGATTACAAGCCCAAAATCGGCGGCTCCAGGCACAGGATCACTACGCCACCTCCACCGCAAGGCGATGACTCTGTTTCAAAAACGCACTGACAAGGATTGGTACCCAACCCATAGGCTGAACTGGAGAGCAAGTATTGGAAAACTCTCAACCACAACGAATACGTTTGTCAAAGCTGCTATCTTTAACACGCAGAACAATCATCCTGAAGAGTATACAACGATCGCTGAAAGAAGCGCCTACTATGATGTGATTGATGCCCTAGCAGCAGAGGGGGTCTTACCCAAGAAGATCAGATTTTTTGGGGCTGCTGCCAAAGTTACTGATCGTTATGCGGTCGGCAGTATCGAGCCTGGGTCATTCAGCGGCATAGTTAGCTGGATTCTACACTCCAAAGAGTCAATTCAAGTTCTCAAGGATGTCAACAAAATCCTGTTTGAGTCGAACATCAAAATCATCAGTCGTCTGATGAGTCGAGGCAAGCCGACTGATCCTAAAGATTCTACCTCAACTGCAGAACTGTCACCGATGCAGTTTGACCTCAACATGGTGGATGTCGAACAGGGAATTGTAGAAACCTATCTGAAGGGAAAGACCGCTAGTTTATCGGCTGAAGCCATCAAGGGTATCAATGATGATCTCAACTTCAAAGGCGCGGTTAGAACATTCGGAGAATACACATATGCAGACCCGCAGTCAATCAATTGGGCAAAAGCAGCACTAGGAAAAGATCCCCTAGACTTCATGATAAAAGAAGATCGAGTCGCGATCGGTAAAGCACTCGTATTTTCTCTACACGCTAACAGCTTGGATGAATATAAGACCTACGTGAAAGATAAAACTACGCCAGTCGATCACCTAAAAGACGATTATCGCAATGCCTTCTCAAAAAGTATCACACCCAAGCAATAAACTAGGAGCGCCGTATGGGAGACAAATTTGAAGCTAAAACAGAAGATGAGTTGCCTAAGCGAAGGAGTCGCCCCCTCCGCTCGGCTGCAAAACCGTGCGTGAAAGTTTCCCTTCACGCGGCTCCTCGTATAGTGAGACCGCCCGTAAGTTGGGTTAATGTATAAAACCCAACACTTGTATAGTTACGCAATCTCTAATCCATCCTTTGCTCTTCTGAGTTGCGATAGAACCAGAGATTTAACCTTCTTCAGGAGAAAAGCTGATGAACTATACATTCGCGCAACAGCCAGAATCTAAGAAAAAGCCTTCCCATGCAGCGAAACCTTTAGAAACCACCTTCTCTCCAGCAGTGGAACCGGGTGCGGTGGCTGGAGTGCCACTGTTTTTACAGCGATCGAGTGTTTCACAAACCAACGCCATTCTGCAACCGAAGCTGACTGTAAGTGAACCAGGAGATATTTATGAGCAGGAAGCTGACCGTGTAGCTGAGCAAGTGATGAAAATGCCCAGTCCTGCTTCTATTATTCAGCAAGAGCCATTGCTTGAAGGTAAAGAGGAGCAGGTGCAGGCTAAACGACCTGTCATTTCACCCAAAACAAGCATATTCGGCAAAGTGGCAAATAATTCAACGTTACTTCAACGACGGCACCCAAGAGGCGCGAGTGATGTGTTTAATACACGAACAAATGAAAAGCTGCTAGACGAGTACGAAGATGCAGTGGATGACTTACAGGATTTCAAGAAGCAGAATTACTCTAAATACTCTTCTCCTGGAGCAATATATTTTCCTAGTCAAAATAACTTACGAGTAAAAGTTATAGTTGGCTTCAAATTTCAGCCTGAGGAAAAAATAAGCATTACTCCTGAAGAGATAGAACGTGCAAACGCTGAGAACCGTCCAGCAACTCTCACAAAAACTTTAATTGAATGGACATCGGAGGAACAGCAAGAATTTAAAGGTAGGTTTCTGCGCATTGCTAGCGCTGATTGGTCATTCAACCATATCATGTACGCCCATAAAGACTGGTGGGAGAATTTACGGGCAAGTGTGATTGTCAATTTCGTTGAGGGCGTTTCTGCCCTCTCTAATAAACCTGATCGTCTAATTACTGTGTCGAAAGAAATTGCTGAACGAAGCCATGTTTTCGGCGCAAATGTTTTACTACATAAAGAGGATGTCGAAGGTACAGGCAAAAAAGCAGGACATGAGGCAGGTCATATGCTAGGTCTGGGTGATGAGTATGGAGAAGCGGAGAAGACTGGTCAAAAAGTTCGCCATAGCGAACTTATAGAAGAAGAGTTTGGTCCAAAAAGGATAATCATTCGCGGTAGCGAAGATCCAGAAAGTATTATGTCAACTGGAACAAAGATTTTGCCAGAGCATGGAGTTGTATTCTTAAAAATTATACGAGATCTTGCTCCCCAAGCTATTTGGCATTTGTACCCGAAATCTCCTAGACCGATACCGTGATTACAAGTTGTGTTCGATGTCTCAACGCTTCAATTGTTAATCAAGGTGTGTGGCTACTTAATACTTAGTTGCAACTTCATACCTCATAAATTGAATTAAAGATCAGTCTCTAAGACATTTGTCTTGACATATTTAACAGATTTGAAAATCAATCATCATGCCATCAATTCTTCTGTCTAAACATACATAACTCAAATGGCAATAACTTCTTCCAAGCAACTTAAGCCCGCCAGAAAAAGCAACACGCTGAAATCATCTGCAACTACTCATGCCAGTTCTTCACAGAACGAAGCAGGAGCAACATCGGGAATGCCTCTGTTTTTGCAGCGATCAAGTGTTTCGCAGACTGGTGCTTTTCTGCAACCAAAGCTGGCTGTAAATGAACCGGGAGATATTTATGAGCAGGAAGCTGACCGTGTAGCAGAGCAGGTGATGAAAATGCCCAGTCCTGCTTCTGCCATGCCGCAAGAGCCGTTATCTACTGAAGAGGAAGCGGTACAGATGAAACCAACCACCATCTCACCTGTAAGTAGTGCTTCTCTCCAACAGAAGTGTTCAAAATCTCAGCGAGAAGGGCAAGTGCAGCGTTCAGGCAATGGCACTGCTGAAGTCGGTAGTGATATCGAGAGTCAACTGAATAGCAGTAAGGGTGGGGGAAGCCCGCTGTCGGATGAAGTGCGATCGTTCATGGAGCCACGCTTTGGAGCTGACTTTAGCCAAGTTCGAGTGCATACAGGCAGTGAGGCGGCGCAGATGAATCGAGATTTGAACGCCCAAGCTTTCACCCACCAGCAAGACGTTTACTTTGGTGCAGGGAAGGCTTCTGGAAAGGACGCGTTGACTGCTCATGAACTAACTCATACGGTTCAACAAGCTGGAGAGCAACTAGTTCAATTACAAAGTAAGCCAGATCAGTTTAATAAACTAATTCAGAATGGTGATTGGCATGGTGCAGCGTGGACTCTTGCTCAACGAGATCCACAAGAGATTACTGCAAAAGTACGTTCAATGTCGTCGATGCAACTTATTTATCTTGTTGAAGGTGCTCGACATGGTGAGGGAAACTGGAGTATTGATTCAATCATATCCACGGTTGATAAGATTAGCCACAGGGAGTTCGTTATCGGTAGCGTTAGGTTTTTTGTATGGAAACACCGTTGGAGGGAAGCTGGCACATATTTGTGTGGTCTAAGTGATGAGGATATGCGTCAAGTTGCCATCAATTTAAAGTTAACACTTTCAGATATAAATGCTATGGCTGATGAGCAACAAACAGACAACCCCCCGGCGGCAGGGCGAATTTTTTCTATGTTGCTTCTTAATACTGAAGTGCGTCGTCAGGCACCACGCGACTCAATCGGGAAGGATGGAGGAAAAAAAGTCGAGCTTTGGCTTTTAAATGATCCATTAGTGGGACAGTATGCTAAAAGCAAATTTGATGCTGGTATTGCAGTTAGAGGGCATCTACACATTATTCCTGAGGCCAAGTGGGCTGATACGCGTGTGAAGCATACTCTCGGACGGAGACACCCTGACACTGGCAAAACTGAGAAAGATAAAGACGAACTTAGAAAAGAAGCAATAACCGTACGTGGGTTTACTGTAGATAAAAAAGAGATTTATATCCGTCAAGGAGAAGACAGTCCTAGTACAGTTCTTCATGAAGTGATCCATCTTATTTCAGAACAAACCTTCATAGAAGACTATGGAATAGCAGTCAACGAGGGAACAACTGAATACTTTGCTCGGTTAGTCGCACGTCGTGCTGGTTTTCATCCAGGTCGCAACTATAATGAAGAACATAATGGAGTCGCTGCACTTGCCTATATTGTCGGAGATGTCGCTCTTGCTGAGGCTTTCTTTACTGGCAAAGTACTCTCGATGCAACAAGCAGTTGAGGATATCAAGGGACCAAAGATATTTCGAGAATGGTGTGAGGTGATGCGTGATGACAGCCAGCGTAAGAACGCTCCAAAAATTCTTAATGGCGCTCCAAAAACTTCTAAATAATGATGCTCGTGACAGACTTACACAACGTTAGAGCGATCGCTCGCCCATAGGTTAGGTTAAAGCGTGAAACCCGCCGCTTATATAGTTACGCATCGCTAACCTACCCTATCCCTTTGCTCTTCTGAGTTGCGACCGAACCAAAGATTTAACCTTCTTCAGGAGAAAAGCTGATGGAATCTACATTCGCGCAACAGCCAGACTCTGAGAAAAAGCGTTCCCAGGCAGCGAAATCTTCGTCGGGAATCACCTTCTCTCCAGCAGTGGAACTGGGTGCGGTGGCTGGAGTACCGTTGTTTTTGCAGCAATCAAGCGTTTCTCAATCTAACACTTCTCTGCAACCAAAGCTCACTGTGAATGAACCGGGAGATGTTTATGAACAGGAAGCAGATCGCACTGCCACTGAGGTAATGCGAATGCCTGATCTGCCCACACAGCAAAAGCCGCTATTTGAAGAGGAGGAAGCGGTACAGACGAAACCAATCGCCATCGCATCTGTAAGTAGTGCTTCTCTCCAGCAGAAGTGTTCAGAATGTGAGCAAGAGCAAGTGCAGCGTTTAAGTAATGGCACTGCTGAAGTAGGTAGCGATATCGGGAGTCGGTTGAGCAGTAGTAAGGGTGGGGGAAGTCCGCTGTCGGATGAAGTGCGATCATTTATGGAACCCCGCTTCAGCGCTGACTTTAGTCAAGTTCGAGTGCATACAGGCAGTGAGGCGGCGCAGATGAATCGAGATTTGAACGCCCAAGCTTTCACCCACCAGCAAGACGTTTACTTTGGTGCTAGCAAGTCTCCTGCTAAGGATGCATTAACTGCTCATGAGTTGACTCATGTAGTACAGCAAACGGGGCAAGTTCAGATGAAACCCAAAAAATCTGAGAAATCCAAACCTTTAAAACCCTATGAACCACCAGCAGGATCTTATATTTTGGCTAAACCCCCCTTGATTCCACAGCAAGGAGAAACTTGTTGGGCTGCTTCTTTACTTATGTGGTTGATTGCTGGATCAGCTGGGGGAGGATTAGCGTCATTGGCAACTCCAGAAGGTATAGTTAGACGCTATCGAGATAAGGGATATTTAAAGGGTTCAGATCCTTTTTCAGACACCTTGCTTCCTAGCTACTGGAAGGATGTGGCTTCAGACTACGACATGGGGCAACGCGAGGATATTTCTGGTTCGGACATAACATATGATTTTCTGGCGGAAAAATTAAGCAAAGGACTATACTTATGGGTTACTGAATCTTTATCCCCATATGCTCATGCTTATGTTGTCTACGGTGTTGAAAGAGGTGATGAAGATGTGGCAGCTTGGCACCGTGCTGATCCTAACAAAGGTGTGACATTTACTGAACCACTCACTTCAATTCAAGCTGCAAGAATTTTTAAGATAGGGTTCTAATATGACATTAAACATACTCATGGATTGATCTGCGTAAAGAGGTACGATCGCCCGTTTTATAGTGCGATCGCTCATACCAAAAAGAGACGATTTGCGTAAAAGAGACAGATGTTGAAGGATTGAGGAGCAATCTCTTCTTCAAAAGGGAAACAATTTTTGTGAAAGAGATGCCCAATGCCAACAGCAATAACTGTAATCGAGTCACCGATGATGGCGGCGATCCCTGAGATTGAGCGAAATCATGATGCTCGTTGTTGCCTCTCACCAACTACGCGATTGGGACTTTAAGACGTTTCAATTAAAATTTGATGTAACCATTAACACAAGACCGGAAGATCGTAGACCAGGAACAGTTTTTGATAGTGCAAGAAAACGCTACTCCTTTGTAAATCGTACCGTGATTGCTTCTCACTCACAGTACACGTTCTTCATTTTCACTGATGTGAATTACTACTTTATTTCAACGAGCTGCTTGTTGAGAATGGTTTTCTCAATATGGTATTCTTTGCCAGTCCAGGAAAAAACAATCTGTCGAATGCGGTTATCTTCAACTTGGTTGGTGATCAAATTGGGAAACTCGCTTGACCGAAGCTCTTCAGACTCCTTGTCCTGAAATAAAACAGGTATGCTCTTGGGTAGCAGTGGTTGCAAATAATGTTTCCAAACCAATCGATAAGGTGCTTGTTGATCATTACTCAGAGCAAGGGCAGATTGATCTTCCGGCAGTTGAGTATAGGCGACAAACAAACAACCTGCCGCGCCACAAAGCTGAGGAACCTTGGAAAAGTTGAAGACAATTACCTGTCCGTGTTGTCCTCTTATAGTGCTTGCCAGCACAGGCAGATTGGGTTGTTCCTCTTTGGGTACGGTGGTCAGATCATCAAACGCTTGCTGAAGCAATACAGGCACGGTTTGCTGAGCATCTGCCCACTGCAAAGGCTGTCCATTCAATGCCAGCACACGTTCCACACAGCCCGTCAGTCCTAGCAGAGAGCCAAGCAATAAGAAACAGGCAAAGCCAACCCGAAACCACAGTGCAAAACGCACTAACCAATGGGGCGGAGGTGGAAGAATTGGCTGTTCTGTTGGTTTGGATATCGCGTCGCTAACGATCAATTCACTTGTATTTTTCGTTGAAGATAACTGAGTCATGACACTCTCCTATTGTTGATACTTACGCCAATTTGGGTCATATTGATTCAGCAGTTTCTCAGCCGTTTTTTGAGGCACACCCGATTGTTTCAACCCTTGTAATCCGAGGTATCCTCCACCCGATGTGATCACTGTCCAACCACTGCTGTTCTGCTTGAGTAGCGTATTGCCACCCATTTCGCCGCGTGCCCAACCCACAAGCGCAAACCTATCTGCGATCGCCACCTCATGTAATTTGGCTTTGATAGTGACACCTTGACGATTGAGGTATTGCAGAACCGCTTTCTGAACTGCCGCTTTGGCTGAGTTAGCTTGAGCTACCAATGCTGGCTGAGATGTTGCCCTTGCAACTTGAGTCGTCTGTATCCACGGCTCGATCGCGATCGTTGTGAACAGCATTGCTAAAACCAGCAGCATAAAAGTCATACGTTTGTAGTGAGACATGATTAACCTCCTTATTTGACAACTCGATAAATCTCTTCCGTTGGTGCTTCCCGGATGTAAGCACTGTTGTTGTAGTACCCATTAAAGGTGCGGTCAGACTTCCAGCGAAACGAAGCTCGACTGGAGGAATTGGATAACACTTGAGAGCAGCCATCATTCTGACAAATGCCAATGTGTTCATACCCTTTTGCCAGAATGATGTCCCCTGCTTTTGCCTGACTTGGACTGACCCGCACTCCACGCCCCGCTTTCAAATCCGCTGCCACCGATGGCACGTAATCCGGGTTTGCTCCAACGGGTTGAATTCCGGCTTTGCCCAATACCCGATTCACCGACCAGGCGCAGGCTTCTCGACCACCTTTCGGTCCCGCACTGGTGTCCATCCCATACGCACTGGCAGACGCATTCGCAATTTTGGCATTGAGGCTACCAGCGGTGACTAATTTGTTCCCAACACTCGGTTCCTGACATTTCGCCTTACTGCTTTGCCCATAATTGCTGCGCGCCTTCACTCCATAGCCATAGGTTGAGGTGCCCAAGTCATCACCGCCACCGCCATCTACGGCAGAATAATCCCCAGCAAAATGCTTCTGTGCCACCCGCTCAATCAAGCGATCGCCCACAAACGGCTTTCCAGTCTTCAGATCAATTTGCTTGGCTGTCGTTTTCAGCTTGTCTGCCAATGACCCTTGAAACGCCGTATCCTGATCTTCTGGCGGAAAGAAACGGGCGAGGTCATTGGCAGTGGGGCGATCGCCTTTTCTCACCCGATCTAAAAACGCCTGTCCACCCGGTCTAGTCGTAATCCGAGTAGTGGCGTATTCGTTGTAATTCATGAATTGGTACTTGCCCAAGCCCCGACCACATAGCCCAGCACCATCACAGCCATACGTTCCCACCGCGCTGTAGCCACCACTCCCCCGACTTTCAATACTTTGAATGGCACCAGCGAGAACATCAAGGCTAACCCCTTGCACCACTTTGCCTGAACACAACGTCAGGCTTTCCTCCTCATCCCCATCATCCCCGCCAAAGCCAGGGTCGCTAAAGCCCTTGATTGGAACCGCATCCTCCACTTTTGCTCCCGTCGATTCAGAATATCCTCGACTTGCCCCTTGCCAATTGGGGCGACCGATAAAGATTGGCATCCCGACTTTGTAGGTGAAGAATGGTACGGGTCCAATAAAGTAGGGTGTCGCACCACACTTGGCTTTGAAGCGGAAGTAGAGTGCTGTACTAACCGTATCAGCGGTTTCAGACGGCTCTAGGACTACCACCTTGAACGCCGGACCAAACGAATGTCGCCCCGTCGGTTCCTTCCCCCCATTTGCCC
The DNA here is from genome assembly GCF_040830845.1 of Sivoneniella epilithica UHCC 1019. Classification (NCBI taxonomy): domain Bacteria; kingdom Bacillati; phylum Cyanobacteriota; class Cyanophyceae; order Leptolyngbyales; family Leptolyngbyaceae; genus Sivoneniella; species Sivoneniella epilithica. The sequence goes on along the minus strand of NZ_JBFPDP010000008.1, from coordinate 13,751 downwards.
ACTGGAGACAACCCTCTCCCCCTTCCACTTCCTGATACTTTCCCGATACCCATTGTTTGCCTTCAAAACTACCTCGCACACGCCGCCCTGAGTTCTCCAAATCATCGAGTTCAATGTAGGCACAGTCTTTTTTGCAACCCACGCTAAACCCGGCTTGATAAGAACCAGAAACCGTTCGTTTGGTTCCTCCTGACCCTTCTGCTGGACTGTACGCTGCATCAATGCGGGCAAATAGGTTGCCGATGTCCGCGATCTCTGTAGGAAAGTCTGTCAGAGATAAATCCCCTAACCCTGGCACGCTGGCAATCTGCGTCTCGATCCAGCTCCGGAACTCGCCCAACTCCACCTGACCTAGATTGGGAATGGCATTGAGGGGATACCGACTTTGATCAACCGTATTGAGAGTCGTGGTTGCCAAATTGGGATGCTGGCTAAGAAGTTGTGCCAGAGTTTCGTTGCCATTTATGGTTCCAATCGCCTTTTCCACCGCTGCTTGAATGGGTGTGACTGCCTGTATCTGGAACTCTTTGAGCGCTGGCACGATCGCTGCGAGATCCCCCAAGGTTTGTTTACCTACCAATGGAAACTGACTCAGCAATATCGTATTGATATCTGCATTGGTTCGTTGACTAATCGCATCCAACGTCAGACGATCCACCCGCAGGTCACTCAAGTCACCCAGGTGAAGAACCTGATCGAGTGCTTGACCCGCTTGCCAAGTGCGTTGCTGATCACCAATCCGAATGCTGCCCCTTTGTTGAATTGGAGGCAGATCGGAAAAGCTGATACTGCTCCAGTCCGGCACCAGTGTTTGTACAGTGGTCAGGTTGCCTTGGCGATCGCGAAGCTCAATCTCCTGAATTTGGGTTGGTAGCCCATTGGTGGTTGAAGTGGGAGCCGCCAATGCAGTTGGGTTCACAGCAACTATCATCAACAGCCAGTAGAGAAAGACCTGGACAGCAATGAGCAGGACTTGCTGTAAACCCTTTATGGGGTGCTTTCGAGCCTTGCGCGATCGCCTATGTTGTTTTGAAGAAAATCGCTGGGTACAGGTGGAGGACACCGAGTTCATGGGAATCTTGCCAATGAAATTCGCTACGTCCTTTGTTTTAGAGAAGTTGCGCGATGATTTCGCCGGGCAATCAGGAGGTTTTGATCCCTACCAACCAGGAGAGTTGCATGAGTGAACTGAAAAGATCCCCCAATCTGGTGACTAGCTTCCTGCCAGTTGGTTGAGAAACGATGCCGCATATATTTGATTGACTAAAAGCTGAGTTGTTTTGATTACCCATGCAAGATATTCGTGCGATTCCAACTTTGTTTCACGCAGATACGCCGCTAGTGGCACTCAAATCTCCGTTGACCGAGCGTCCCTATGTCCTGGCGCATTTATGCCATTGGGCAATCGAAGCCGATGTTTCTCTCTATTTCTGGAGCGTCGGTTATCGCCAAGTGCAGCAGGTGACGTATATCAATGGGCAAGTGCAATGTACCGTTGTCTCTGAGCAACTCGTCGATTGCATCTTTCCATTTCTCTGCAATCACCACGAGCCGAGTTGGTTCGTCCTAGAAGGCTTGCTGAAACCTGATGATTTGGGTGAGCTATCCGTAGAACGAGTTGCAGAACTGACCGATACCTTCTACGCGCTCAGTCAACACGTTCAGCAGCGAGTTTTGTTGCTGAATGACGATGTGCCTTTGCCCATTTCCTTGATACCCCTGATTCCTGTGCTGGAGAATCCGTTACCCGATGCAGAAGCCGTGATGCAATCAGTGCAAGCTGTCTGTGCTCAATATCCACATTTAGTTAAAGAGAGTGAAGTCCCAGACCTGAACCCGCTAATGCGCGCATGTTTGGGATTACCTCGATTAGAATTGCGACTGGCATTGACACGACTGGCACTCTTTTGTCATGACTTGGCTTGCTTAGCAACGGCAATGCTCGACTACAAAGTCTCCAAACTTAAAGGGCGGGGATTGGAGTTCATTGCCCAACCCGATGTTCCGACTGGTGGACTCGATTTGCTAGAAGCCATCCTGGAGCGAGATTGCAGCTTGCTCTCACCCCACGCTGCCCAGTACGGTTTATCTCTGCCTAAAGGCATTTTGCTCTGGGGACCGCCCGGAACTGGAAAGAGCCTGTCTGCTAAACATGCAGCGCTCAAACTGGGGGTGCCGTTGATTGCTGCTAATTGGGGCAGCTTGAGATCGCCCAAGCCCGGTCAATCAGAAAATAACCTGGATTTTCTGCTCCAACAATGCGGCATCAATGCACCCGTAGTGCTGTTCTTTGATGACTTCGATAAAGGCTTTGCTGGGTGGAGTTCCGACACTGATGGCGGCGTAGAGAGTAGATTGGCGAACAAGCTGCTCACCTGGATGCAGGAACGGGTAGAGCCGGTCTACGTGGTTGCGACTTGTAACCGTCTGGAGAAACTTCCACCCGAACTGATCCGGCGATTTGACACGATCGTCTTTGTCGATCTCCCCCATGCCGGAGCCATGAAGGAAATCTTCGACCTGCATTTGGCAAAATACTTTCCAGCGTTTCGTGACTCTGCCCACTCACCGTTGAGCGATCGCGACTGGCGACGATTGCTTAAAGCGACGCATCTTTGTACGCCAGCAGAAATTGGTCAGATCGCTCAAAAAGCAGCACAGGAAGCGTTTTATCAGAATAGACCAGGGTATTGCACAGTGGATGACTTGCTGTATCAGCGATCTCTCATGGTGCCAGCGATGGTACGGGAAGAGGAAGCAATTCTGGCAATTCGTAATCGGGCAGCCTTTGCCCGTCCGGCGGCTTCCCCCGACACCAGTCAGTGGTCAACCCCACAGAAACGGTTATTGCGCCATCAAGCAGCAACCGAGTTAGAGCCAGTGGATGACTGGCAAGTGTCGCAGTTTGTGGTTAGTCATGGAGAACTCAAATGAATAGTAATGAACAAGACCCCAATTACCCATCGGGCTATGGTGGGGATGGCTATGGCAACGATGAGGAAACTGGTGCCGAAGTTGGTTATGGAAAGAGCGGCTATGGCAATGTGGGCTATAACGGCACAGGCTACAGCACTGAAGGCTATGGCGGCAATGCTTATACTATGCAATCTGCTGTTGATGGGTCAAGTACTGCGTTTGACCCCAACCCTTCAGACTCTGGTTACACGCCAACCGATGTATGGAGTTCCGGCTACCAGGAAAACGTTTATGACCAGGCAGCTTTACTCGATACTCCTTACCTTGATACCGCTGGTGATCCCAATCGTGGCGGCAATCCAGCCTATAGATACTCCATTTCCGATGAGTCGCTGGCTCACCTCAAACCGATAACGCCATCTGGGTTTGAGCAATTAGAGCTTGCTGTGCCGATTCAACCGCAGCAGAAGTTACAGGTGACTGAAGCTCAGAAGGCGAAAGAAGTAGAGCAGTTGCGGCGATCTCAACCCAAAGTGTATCGCTCGAAGGTGTTTGATGTGGAATTAGAACTGTAGCGTCATTTGCGTTTCAAGTTTTTCAAGTAGAGACTGTGATGAATGCCACCACTTTTGTAACGTAAGTAGGGATAGGGACCACAGCCATTGATGATTTTCCACTCAATCCGGGGGCTGGCTCCTGCTTTTGACTTGCGCGATCGCGGGGGCATAGGCTCTAATTCATCAGGTGTTGCTGCTTCATCATCCAGAGCATCCCGCAGTGCCAGGAGTGCTGCGATCAGTTCATCCAGTTCTGGGCGCGGCAGCCCAGACGCTAGGGCAACCAAACTTTCGACATTGACCGCTTGAGTTGTCTTTCTGGGTTTGCGCTGACGGGGCATGAGGAACTCCTAAACCCAGATAAATTTAGGGTACGCAGTAATCCCTGAACAATCGGACTTTCAAGCAATTTAGCACCCTAAATTTAGACCATCAATTTAGCACCCTAAATTTAAACCATAAAAAATAACTTTAGGGTACGCATTAATGCTTTCAGGTAAGGAATTTAAGCCTTATCTGTACCCTAAATTTGTAGAAATAGCTAAATTTAGGGTGCGCTTTAATTCTTGTATATCAATAGTTTAGCCCTTATTTGCACCCTAAATCTTATGAAGGCGCTCAAATTTAGGGTACGCCTAAATGAATATCTATCAGGCATTTGAGACTTATTTGCACCCTAAGTTTTTAGCATCTGTATCAAGACCCTCCGCCCGTCACCTCACTTAGCTACCGTTCCAAGCTTTAAGTGAATTGCCCGCAGCGACTGCTGCTGAAGTCATAGTCCCACCACTTTCCCAGACTATGACTCAGCAATCAGATTTGCTTAACGCCTTATTCCCAGATGTAAAAGATATTCCACTGCCAGAACCGTCATTCACACCCCAAACCCTCTGCATGATGCGGGCGATCGCCCAGCTTGAACCCGTCAGCCCTGGTTTTCTCAGCGTCCTGCTGCAACTGCTGGATGTCAAAGCGGCTCACCTCAGCTACTTTCGCGGTCCGATCATTGTTGGCAAAAGCGAATGGACGAATCTGGATGTGGTTGCCAAACTCCGACCCGCTGTCATGCAAGAACGGTTCCTGCATATCTTGGATGAAGTAGAACAGGGAACCCTGACTGAAACGATCACACCCGCTGAAATTGTTTGTGCGCTGCAACCCCTAACTCTAGTTTCGCCCCTATCTAGAGACTATGCTGACCTCTGTGTCTGGGCATTCAATCAAGTCTTGAACCGTCATCCCAGTTTATTTGGAACTGAAGCAGTCCAGTCCTTCACAGCAGATGCTTATTCAATCGAGTTTCGTCGAATTGAGCATGTGTACAAAGACTTGAGTATTCAGATTCGCCGCAAAATTGTGAAGCTGGCACCCAAACGGGAGCGATCTCAACCAACGAAATCGAATGTAACCGACGCTGCTCTGATTAACCAGCTAACAATAGACGAAATGCCTCGTCTGCTCCAACAGTCTTTGTTCTAACAAATCACTATGAACCCGGCACACTCTAGCTCGATGTCCCTGTCGAGTGTAAATCGGAGTTAGTTCTGTTGGTTGAATTAAACCAGCATTAATCAGTGCTTGCATGATGTCTTGCTTGGTTTCAGGAATTAAGCATTCATGCTCCAAAAGCTCTAAAGCTGGAATGTCAATCGTACATTCGATCGCTGCTTCAGTGATTGTGTTGATAAGTTGTAAGGCGATGTTTCCATTGGTATAAGAGCTACTTACCAGACTCAATGTTTGTTCTTTATCGTGGATTGATATCGTCACCCAGGAATTCAATGTTGTTAGGGTTTTCATGTACTGCTTAATTGGTTGATCTTTGGTATACCGAATCATGCCAATGCCAGTCCTGCCCTATCTGACCGATTACTTCTCCCCCAATCAGCCGAATTGCCGCAACTTCAGCTACAATTGCAGTGCTGTATAGGACGGATGAACTATGGCTGTGCGGTGGCTTATTCCCGGCGAATCCCTGCTTGTCAATGACCAGATATTCCCCCTAGCGGGTTGCCATATTGTATTGGAACGTAAGACCAAGCGCTGTATGGATGAAGCGGATCAGGTGCCGACGGTTGAATTGTGGTTTGATAAGCCGCTTGATGGATCGGTTGGGTATGCAGTCTCGGTAGACTCCATTGGCGCTGTCAAGATGCAGCGAGTCACTCAACCGGAACCGCAAACGGACCGATTTCGCTATCAGTGGTTAGTCTGCGTGGATGGGGAAGATGCCGTGAGTTTGCGACAACTGATTCGGCTTCATGCTAAGCAAAGTACTCAACAATGCCTGCGTTTCAATGATGTGCCAACCTCTGCTGTCTCTACTATTGCCAACACAGATTGCCGGATGCAGACTCACCCAACTCGACAACCGCTCAACCGTTGGCTGGAAGAATGTCCTAACTACTGGGATTACATTGACGTGGATCATCCCAGTTACCAGTAACCCTTGCCTCAGTGCCAGTGAGCCTTAACTGAATCGCTACCGCCCCTCTTCGGCTGAAGTTTTGAAGGAAGAAGAGAGGGACGACTCATGACTGATATCAACCCCAGTTCCACAACGGTTGATGTGCCATCTGATGGTACTTTGATTCATTCCATTGTTCCCCCTATTTCCAGTCATCTCCAGCTTGACCTGACCGAACAGCAAGCAGACGCAATCCGGAGATTGCAAGCTTTTGTGCAACCGACCTGCCTGGAGAAGTTTCTACTGATTGCCGGGTTCCCGGGAGTGGGCAAAAGCACCGTCATGGTTTACGCCATCCAGGAATTACAGAATCCCAACCTTGAGTTTGTTCTGACCGCGACCACCAACAAAGCCGTGAATGTGCTCAGCAAAATGGCAGCTCGAATTGGACTTCAAGTTCCCTGCATGACCATTCACCAGTTTCTCGGACTAAAGCTGGTCAAACGCCAGGGCGAGAAAGTGCTCGAAAAAGGTGCGAGTGATTTTGCCCTGCTGCACTACTTCTCAGGCAAACAGGTCGTCGTCTTTGTCGATGAATGTTCCATGATCAACGAAGCTCTCTGGAACTTTTTGGTGCAAGAAACCCAGCGTTCTTATTTAGCACCCAAGTTTGTGCTGATGGGAGATCCGTTTCAACTCAATCCAGTCAATGAGGGTAGATCCCCCAGCTTCAAAGTCACAAACAAAATTATCCTGAACCAGGTTGTGCGGCAGGCAGCCCATAATCCACTGTTAACGATACTCAAGTCATGCCGAACCGCAATCCGCCAGAAAACACCCTTTGAACCTCAAACGAGAGTTACCGCAGATAAGCAACAGGGACTCTTGAAAACCAATCAAAAGACTTTAGTAAGATATGCTCAAAAGCTGGTGATTGAGAACTTTGACACCAATCCAGATCGGTTTCGGATTCTATGTTGGACGAATAGGCGAGTTGATTTTTATAACACGATTTTGCGCCGTCATCGGTATGGCAATGATGCTCCCCGGTTTGTGGTGAATGAGCGCCTGATCAGCACCGAATCCGTCGTTGCCCCCAACAAGAAAGACATCATCTTAAACACCGCAACGGAAATGGTAGTGACAGCGATCGAAGAGCAGTTGCATGAAGGCTATCTTGCCTATCGCCTGACCGTCCTGCCCGAAGGCTACCCCTGTGCCCGTCAGATTTTTGTGCTGCATGAAGCTGACCAGGATCGCTTTGATAGTGAAACAGAACAGCTACTTCAATCTGCCAGACGTAGCCCGGTTCTATGGCGCAAGTATTACGAACATCTGGAAACCTTTGCCCAAGTTCGTCCCTGCTTTGCCGTCACGGTGCATACCTCCCAGGGCAGCACCTTTGAAGAAGTGGCGATCGATGCCGATGATTTGAGAAAACGACTGCGAGATGGGACTCAAGAGAGCCTGACGGAATATAACCGACTGTGGACAGTCGCCGTATCTCGTGCCCAGCGGCGGGTACTGTTTTGTCGCGAAGACGGATAAAGTCGAACTATCATCCCTCAAGTCAATCCGGCTACCGCTCCTTTTAGCTTGATGTCTATTCATTTTTCACTATGGCAACCCGATCCACGACACAAGCTCGATCTCAAACTGCATCCGCCAAACAGCCTCGCAAGAGCAGAAAAGCGGCGGCTGAATCCCAGACTCCTGATGTAGCAGGCGAGTCTCAGGAACAGGACAATCCACAAAGCGATCGCTCTACAACAAATTCAGTCAACCCCTCTGCAAATCAACTTTACGGCACTGTCTCTCAATCGCGTCTGTTTGAAGCATTGAACTTTGTTGTAGAAGCCGTTCCCAGAAAACCCACTCACCCGGTGCTGGCGAATGTCCTGATCACGGCTGATGCGGCTTCCAATCAGATCTCGCTCACCTGCACCGATTTAGCCACAACACTGACCACTCGGTTTGACGCGGAGATTGAACGTTCTGGCACTGTTACCGCTCCAGCAACCTTACTCAAAGACGTGGTGAGTAAATGCCCTGAAGGAGCACTGACTTTGTACTCTGAGTTAAAAGGACAAGCCATTACAGTCGTCGTCACTGATCCACAAGCTGGCATCGTGGAACTGGATGGACTGGCAGCCGATGAATTTCCCACCATGGAGACGATCGCTAAACCCAAACCCGCAATCCTCAACGCTAAAGCGCTGGCAGTTGGGCTAAAGAGCGTCTTGTTTGCAGTTGCCAGAGACCAGGCGAAAGGCATTCTGACCGGAGTAAACTGGCACCTTAGTGATGAGCAACTGACCTGCACTGCCACGGATGGATTACAGATCGCGATCGCCCATTTGGATCTCAAAGGCATTGGGCGGAGCAAACGCTCAAAGACTGCGGCAGCCATCCACTGCACCTTGCCAGCCAGCGCTGTCAAAGCCGTAGTGAAAGCGATTGAGGGGATGTACGTGGACGAATGCAACGTCGCCTATGACGACCATACCCAGAAACTTCAGGTGCAACTGGAGAGCGATCGGCTGCATCATACGATTACCACCCAAGCTTTGCAGGGCGATTATCCCGATGTGGTTGCGATTATCAACCAGCGGTTTAACTTCACCCGGAGTGCCACCCTCAGTCGCGGTGAGTTAGTTGAACGCCTCAGCCGTCTGAGCGCTTTGACTCATAGGGATAAACATGACCTGTTGCTGACGTTTGAGGGCAGCACCCAGACCTTGACTCTTACCATTGAACAAGTGGGCAGTAAGGGCAGGCAGGTGATTGAAGCAACCTTGGATAATCTGGGTTCATTTGCCATCAAACTCAACATCCACCAACTACTGACGATGCTCAAGTCTTTGGGGAGTTCCGGGGTGAGGCTGTGGATGGACAGACCTGACACCATCACTAAACTGGAAGCCGTGGGTGATTGCGAGATCAAAGACTTGGCGATGACCGCCACCTACTTTACCTTACCGTTTGAACCCGCTACGGACACAAATGCTGGCAAGAATGGTGAACCTAGCCAAGCGCCTGAGTCGAATGTTGCGACCATGGACGAAGAGGATGAAACTGCGGCGGATGACGATGAAGAAATGAACGACGAGGAGATAAAGGATGAAGCGGATGAAACTACGGTTGATGAAAATGACGACGAGTAACACATCCAGCCATCTTTACTAACGCTACATCTGGCGACATGAATGCTCCAGCGCCACTTCCCCGACTGGGGCACAAGCTTTGACCTTCACCCTACCTGAATTATGACCACTACCCTTCATCTGGCATACCGACCGCAAACGCTCAAAGATTTGGTCGGACAGCCTACGATTCAGCAAACCTTGAGCAATGCCATTACTCAACAACGGATTGCACCTGCCTACCTGTTCACTGGACCCAGAGGCACGGGCAAGACCAGCACTGCCCGAATCTTTGCTAAGTCCCTCAATTGTTTGAGCGAAGAACATCCCATCCTACAACCCTGTGGTCACTGCCAGTCCTGCCGCTCGATCGAAGTCAGCAATAGCCTGGATGTGACTGAAATTGATGCTGCGTCTCACAACGGCGTGGATGATGCCCGAGAACTGACTCAACGAGTGCATCTATCTCCTGTGCTCGGTCGCTATCGCATCGTCATTGTGGATGAGTGTCACCAACTCACCAATCAGGCGCAAAATGCCCTGCTCAAGTGCATTGAAGAACCGCCCAACCATGTGGTGTTTATCCTCTGTACCACGGAAGCCCATAAAGTACTGCCGACGATCGCCAGTCGCTGTCAGCGGTTTGAGTTTCGAGCCTTGGCAGTGAGGACAATCGTGGCACACCTGCGCTGGATTGCGGACATCGAAGCGATCTCGATTCAAGAGCAGGCACTCCTGGCGATCGCTCGTCTCTGCGATGGTGGGCTGCGAGACGCATTGCAATTGCTGGCACAGGTGAGACTGTTAAGCGATGAGGTAACCGTAAGTCAGGTGATTGAACTGGCAGGCGGAATTGCCGAAGATGATTTGCTGGATTTCTTGCAGGCAATATCCGCAAACGACACCTTTCAACTTCTGCAAACGGCTCGTCAATTGATCGATGTAGGTAAATCGCCCAAACTCATTCTCTCCAGCTTGCTGCAAACCTATCGAGACTTACTGATTGTGCAAGCCGCTCCAAATCAGCGCCATTTACTGACCAGTTCTGTTAGTTCCAATCAGCTTCAAGCGATCGCCCAGGAATGGAGCCATGAAACAATTCAAGCTGGACTAGCGCAACTGCATACCAGTGAGGGACAGATTCGTTTCAGCGGCAACGCCCAGGTCTGGCTAGAAGTCTGTTTATTGAACCTGCTGCCGAAGCAGGCTCGTAAACCCGTATCCCCAGCACCGAAGCTTTCTAGTCAGAACAACGGGAATGGTCGAATCAGCCCTGAGTCGCTTTGGCAGAAGGTGATTGATGTAGCTCCAGGCAATGCCAAACGACTTTTGAGCCGAGCCAGGATGCAAAGCTTCAACGGTAATCATGCTGTGTTTGCCGTCGAAGAACGCTATTTAGAGAAGTTTGAAGCGAATGCTCCTCAAATTGCTCGTCTGATTCAAAAGGTCGCCAGTTGCAGCAATTCTGTAAGTTTGGAATTTAAATTGGTAAGCCTCGTTTAAGAATCGGTATGATCCATTTACAAGCGAACTCCCTTCACTGGACTATCGATGGAAGCCTCAACGATTTCTCAACCTGTTAGCAATCTGGCGCTCAGCGATCTGAGGGATAAATTTCAATTGAGCCGCGATCGGACTGATCCATTTTTTGAACGATGGTTGGATGACGCAGAGACGCTGTCCGACTTTGAGCAACAAGCCCTCGATCGCCTCAAGCGCAACTACGAAAATATCATCGAAACCAATCCTTTAGAGGAAGTGGTCAAACTGGTTGTGGTCGCCCCTCTACTGGATTTAGCGGGGTTTTATCAACCGCCCTTCTCGATTCGTGCTGAAGTTTCGACCAAGTTAGTGGTGACTGAAGGAAGTCAGACGTTCACGGGCAGCATTGATGTGTTGGTCGTTAAACAACGCTTGTGGGTGCTGGTCGTCGAATCCAAGCAATCTCGCTTTGATGTCACCTCTGGTATCCCTCAAGCCCTCAGCTACCTGCTGAGTCAGCCATCTGAAGCTCAACCTCCTGCGACCGACGATCGCTTTGGCATGGTCACTAATGGTCGAGAGGTGGTCTTTCTGAAGCTCAAGCCTGAGCAACCACCCGCCTACGTGCAATCGAGAATCTATCAGGTAATTGAAGTGCGGGAAGACCTGACTCAGATTCTTCAAGGGCTGAAGGTGATTGGTTACCAAATAATCTGATGAAACCAAGCATTGTCAATTAAGCCGTTTCATGTTCAATTCGATGCCTTACTTGGGCTTCTACGGTATCTGCCAACGCCTCAATTTCTTCAGGACGTAACAGATTGTCTAGTTCTGTTTGGAGGAAAGAGACCAATTTAGAGCGATCAATATAATTCATCCGAGCAGCAAGGTATTGACCTAAATGAGGACCGTGATCAACTCCTGCTCCAATATCGCAGTTCGTTTCTTCTTCGATCCGGAGGAGTTCGTCTCGGCGACTTTGACTAATCTGGAAGGTCATTATCCTCTCCTGTTTGCTCTCAGTCCTCATCTTCCCAGTTTATCTCATCTTCCCAGTTCTCACGCACTGACGGCTTGTACCATTCAAAATAGACTAACTGCTCTTTCTCAGAGTCAACTCCACAATCAATCATCCCTAAGCGTCGGTAAAACTCTTCTGCTTGCAGCAAGGCATGAACGCCAACCAGTCCATCGTATTTTAGTTCCTCACTCCGGTATCGAGCAAACTCCATCAGGGTTGAACCCACTAACCGATACCGAGGTGGGTTTTGGATAGAAGGGCGATTCCAGGGAGCGGTCGCTAGCGAATGAACGTAGAGAATCCGACGATTTGAGGCAAACCAGGAGCGATAACCAAGTGTTTCGATCAGCATTAATCCCTGCATCATTTGGTTATGGACAATCGCATAGGTTTCAGCACCTGGTCGAGCGCCATAGGTGCGTTGCTTACGGCTCCACTCCCAGTACCGATCCTCCTCAACCGTTTCAATCAGCATGGGTTTCCAGCAACGTTCAAACTGTTCCAAGTGGCTTTCATTGACAGAACAAAGCGACGCATCGACCGATTGGCGATCAGAGGATTGAATTTGGATCGGGTACTCGATAGACATAAATGAAGCGGTGGTCAGGAAAACTTTTTCATTCAGGAAGTGACAACTATTATGCCCACATTACTTTTAATCGGAGACGACTCCTATCACATTCACCAGGAGATTCGCCAACTCAAACGTCAACTAAATCCAACCTGGTTAGCGTTCAATCATCATCGCTATGGGGCTGAGAATTTGAGTGATGCGATCGCCACTGCTCGGACTCCACCCCTAGCCGATAACCAGCGATTGGTGATTGTGGAAGACTGTTCGTTCAATCAGTTCGGTGACCGACAACTCAACCTGTTGCAAGTGTTACCCCAATTGCCTCTCAGCACAACGCTAGTCTTCACGGGCAAAAGCATCGACAAACGGTTGAAACTCACCAAGCACCTACTCAAGTACAGCATCCTCCAATCCTTAGAACTCATTCCACCCTGGCGAACTGACTTGATTGAAACGGAGATCATGACCAGAGCCAAGTCAATTCACCTGCGTCTCTCCGCTGACTGCATCGAATATCTAGCACAGGCGATCGGCAATAATCTGGCACGCATGGACGCTGAACTAGAGAAACTGAACCTGTATGCTAATGGTCAGCCCTTGAGTCTTGCTGCTGTCAAATCCTTGGTGCCCAACACCACCTACAGCAGCTTACAACTAGCAGAAGCAATCAGACAGGGCAACACTGCCCAAACTGTGCAACGGCTGCATGCGTTACTGTCCAGAGCCGAAGTGCCGCTGGTTATCCTCTCCACGCTGCTAACCCAATTCCGTACCTGGCTTTGGGTCAAATGTGCCTTGAGTGACAAGACTCGACGCAAGGACTCAGAAATTGCTCAACTCTGTGCAATCGGCAACCCAAAGCGGCTTTACTACTTGCGCCAAGAAGTCGCTAAAACATCCATTTCCAGCTTGACTCAAAGTCTGACCCAACTTTTTGAGTTAGAGGTAACGCTCAAGCAGGGGGGCAATTCTGACGTGATGCTACCGACGCTTGCCGGGATTGCACACCTGTTTCAACCGATTAAATAGGCTTCATTGTAGTCGTCGCAGTGTCTTCTCTTTCTTCTTTTCCCCTGCCGGGGATCTTTTTTAGACCTGCAAGCGTGGAAGAAAAAGACGATGGCAACGCCCAACTACAACACCCTACTCCAAAGCTTCTGGACTCCAACGTTGCCTAGCCCAGAAGCAGCGGATAGTCCTCAATCGCTCAACCCTGAACCATCCCCCGATGATATTGCCCAGTTCTTGGGAGACCAACTGCTGTGGCAAGAAACAATCCCAGCCCAGGTAGGAGAGGCGTACCCCATGCCCAAGTCTCTGCCACCCGCACTGAAGCAAGCCTTGACTGCTCAAGGATTTAGCCATCTCTACTCCCACCAGCTAAAAGCGCTTAAAGCTATCCGTGCCGGAAACGATGTGATTCTTACCCCTCCTACCGCAGCAGGTAAAACTCTGGCAGCCTATGTCGGCATCCTGGAAGGCTGTCTGCAACAGAGCTACCGATGCCTGTCGTTCTATGGGTTAAAAGCATTGGCAAGTGATCAGAACAACAAGCTGCAAGCCCTAATCAACAGTAGACCTCTTGCGTGAATAGAGGGAAGTGGCTACAAATAGATCAAGGAGGACTGATGACCTACAAACAACTGAGCCA